>NZ_JAWOAR010000359.1:0-2714 GCF_046498435.1 Longimonas sp.
TTTGTAGACCATCACGAGACCTGTTCCGTCCCAAACCAAAATCTTCAACCTGTCCCCGCGTTTCGAACGGAACACGATCGTGAACTGGCCGTGCAGTGGGAGGCGCAGCCGTGGCTCTCGCTCCAGACGTCGTACACGGCCAACCGCATCGTCTTCGACGGCACCGACGCCCTCAACGGCAACCGCGTACCCGGTGTGCCCGATCAGCGCTTTTCCGCACAGGCTACCGCCCAGCGCGGCCCCGTGTGGATGCGCCTGTCGTGGACGGCAGTGGACCGCTACTTTGCCGACAACGCCAACACCGCCCGCATCGATGGCTATGCGCTTACGGACATCCGTGTGGGCCTTACGGATACGACGCTCGGGCAAACGACCGTGCGTCCGTATGTTGAAGTTGGCAACGCCTTCGACGCATCCTACATCGGCTCCGTATCCATTAATGCCAATGATAACTTCTACGAGCCCGGCGTAGGCCGCACGGTGCAAGCCGGCGTTACGGTTACGCTGTAGACCGCATGACCGGCCCGACCGATGCCTTCGAAACTTTAGGGGGCCTCCTCGGAGTTTGGAAAGCGGTATTATATGTCCCGCCGAAGGCTTTGCTTACACCCGCTTCGATAATGAGCCGCTTCTCGATATTCTGGCGCTCGCGTAGCATCTGGGCCGCGGCAACAGTGCTCACGCTTCTTACGGGGTACGCGCTGACTTACCAAGTCGGCATGGCTACGCTGGAGGGCACGTCCGTGTCGTATCTACAGGCGCTGCAGGTGGTTATCGAATCCATTACGACTGCAGGATTCGGGGGCAATGCGCCCTGGGAGAGCGATTTCATGAACCTGCTTATCATTGCCATGAACATGACGGGCGTGCTGCTGGTGTTTTTGGCGCTGCCGCTCTTCGTCACGCCCATGTTTAAGCGCGCGCTTCAAGATACGCCCCCCACCACGACCGACTGCACCAACCATGTCATCATTGGGGCACGCACCTCGAACGAAGATGTGCTGCGAAACGAACTCGAAGCAGCGTCGGTGCCGTACCTGGTTGTGGAAGACGACCGCGATGCTCTGAATCGCCTAAAGCGCAATGACATCAACGTGATCTGGGGCCGTATCGAAGAGCATGATACCCTGGAGGCCGCCCGCCTGGCCGAGGCCCGCGCGCTGGTCATCGACGCCGATGGGAAGCACAGCGCCGCCGCCATTCTCTCGGCCAAGCATGTACATCCAGAAGCCCCTGTTATTACCGTAGTCGAGGACGATGACGTGGCGCGCTATCATCGCTATGCCGGGGCCGATCACATTGTGCGCCCGCGCCAGGTGATGGGAACGCGCCTGGCGCAGAAGGCCGCCACCTCAATATCCGCCGAGCTGCACGACTCGCTCGCCCTCGACAACGACCTGGAGCTGACCGAATTGCTCGTACAGCCGGGCAGCGATCTGGCGGGCACCACCCTTGCCGACTCGGGCCTGCGCGACGAAACAGGCGTTACGATTATTGGGCTGTGGAACGACGGCCAGTTTATCCCCTCACCCGACCCTCAGCATCGCCTGGAGCCGCACACCATCCTCGTAGCAGCCAGCAACCATGACCGCATCTCGGCCCTGAAGCTGCGCACCGCATCACCGCAAGCGCATCCGCCCGAGCATGTCATTATTGGCGGATACGGAGTGGTGGGGCAGCACGCCGCGCGCATGCTCGAGCGCCACGACATTCCCTACACCATAATCGACCGTACCGACCAGCCCGGCGTCGACGTCGTTGGCAACATAGCCGATGAGGACACCTTGCGTCGTGCTGGGACGGACACTGCCGATGCTTTCATTCTGGCTCTGGATGATGACACCACCAGCATGTATGCCGCGCTGGTACTGCGGCACATGAATCCCGACTTGGAGCTGGTGGCTCGTGCCAATCGCACCGAGATCGTGCCGAACCTCTATCGCGCTGGGGCCGACTACGTGCTGGCGCTGCCTACCGTAACCGGACGCATGATCTTTTCGCTGCTCATGCAAGACGAACAGGCCCTTTCGCCCGGCACGCAGTTCAACGTCATTCGCATTAGTGCACCACGGCTGGCGGGGCAGAGTCTGGGCCACGCTGACGTGCGCGCCCGCACCGGGTGCACGGTGGTTGCTGCCGAACGCGACGGCCACCTGCTTCGCGATCTGGGCCCCGATTTCGTGGTGCAGTCTGACGACTGCCTTCTCGTTGCCGGGAGCGATGAAGCGCTGAACCGCTTCGTGTCGATGGCTCGCACCTGACCTTGCTTCGCCCCCCCTTGCTGATCTCCAGTCTGTATGGCTTCCTCAAGCAATGCCCCTCGTCTTGTCCGTGCCATCGGCGTACCTGGTGCTGTGCTCCTGGGGCTCGGCTCCATGGTGGGCACCGGCGTGTTCGTGAGCATTGGCATCGCGGCGGGGATTGCGGGGCCCGCAGTCATGCTGGCCATCGCCATTGCGGCGTGCGTGGCGGCATGCAACGCCTTTAGCAGCGCCCAACTGGCCGCCAACCATCCCGTCAGCGGCGGCACGTATGAGTATGGGTACGAGTATCTGGGCGCCCGATTTGGCTTTACGGCGGGCTGGATGTACCTGGCGGCCAAGAGCGCCTCGGCGGCTACTGCGGCTCTTGGATTCGCAGGCTACCTGCTGGGTGCGCAGGGCCGCCCAGCGCACCCAGCAGTTAGCCTGCGAATCCAAGAGCCGCAGTAGCCG
>NZ_JAWOAR010000361.1:0-4644 GCF_046498435.1 Longimonas sp.
AAGGGCGGATCGCCGTCTCTCTCCAGTCTGATTCCGCCGATTCCGGGGGAGATCCCTCGACTGCGCTCGGGATGACGTGCCGGGGGCGTGGGAATGCCAGTTCTGTGAAGGCTCGCTCAGGTTTTGTCGTGTACTGTGGCCCATGCGAACGGATAGAGTATAAACGATGTAAACAATGTACTTCTACAAGCGCGCTGCTTCTGATGTAACGCTACGAGAACGCCGTGCACGCAGTACGCCCAAACCACAGAAGACTGCAACTGCGTGCGGCCTGCCAAACGCTCCCCCTGGATCTCTTTTTGCCTGAACGCTGGCTCTTCGCCTATGTCTTCGGTCTCGCCTTCCGTATCCGACCGTTCAACGACAACGCCCGACTACCAGGCGCTGTACGAAACAGCCCCCGTGGCTTACTTTTTGGTCTCGCCGGGCGGATACATCCAAATGGTGAATCCACATGCCGCTGAGCTGCTGGGATATGAACGCCGTGCGCTGGTGGGGCGGTCGCCGTTATCGCTCTACCCGCCGGGTCCCGAGGGGCGCGATCGGGCAATGCAGGTGCTACAGCAGGTGCGACAGGGCCAGTCGGTCGAGAAGGCCGAGATGCGTATGGTACGCTCCGACGAGACCAAGCTCTGGGTGCAACTTACCGTGCACCCGGTGCAGAACGACAACGGCACGATTGAACGCTTCCAGTCGATCGTAATCGATATTACCGACCGTAAGGAGATGCAAGCACAGCTGGAGACGAACCAGGCGGTGCTGGAGTCGCGTGTCCGGGCGCGCACCGCTGAGCTGGAGCGTGTAAACGAAGAGTTGCGTGCCGAAATCCAAGAGCGGCGGGCCGTACAAGAGCAGCAGCAACGCCAGCTGGCGGCGATGGATGCGGCCATGGCTGGCATGGCGATTCATGCACCCGACGGTGCGTTCCGGTATGCCAATCAGGCACACGCTACGATCTACGGCTATGACGATCCCGAAGAATTGATCGGCGAGAGTTGGCGCATCTTGTACGACGAGCAGGAGCAGGCCTACATTGAGGCCGAGGTGTTTCCGGTGCTGGACCGCGGCGAGCAATGGAGCGGCGACCTCACGGGGCTGCGCGGCGACGGCAGCACCTTCCCGGTATACCTGACGCTGACTCCGCTGGATGATGGCGGACTTACGTGTATCTGCGAAGACATCACCGCGCGCAAAGAGCGCGAGCAGCGGCTGGAGCTCTACACCCGCCGCCTGGAGGTACTGCGCGACATCGACCAGGCCATCTTGCAGGCGCAGTCGCCCGCCGACATTGCGCAGGCGGCCATGGAACGCCTGCATCACCTGGTGCCATGCAGCCGGTCGAGCGTAGCCCTCATCGACCGCCGCAGCAACGAAGGCACCGTGCTGGCCCGCTACAGCGACGGCGAGTCGATGCTCGATAGCGGCGTAACCGTTCCCCTGCATTACTTTGAATTTACCGAGGCCGCGCTGGAGCGTGATCTGCATGTTGTAGAAGACATTCGCTCCGTGAATCAGACCCCGCTGATTCAGCAGCTTCGCGAAGAAGGCATTCGGGCGTTTATGACGCTGGCGATGCGCATGGACAATACGCTCATTGGCATCGTAAACTTGGGAACAGAAGATCCGGGCTGCTTCGATGGGCAAGAGCAGCGCATCGCCCGAGAAGTGACGGACCAGCTTACGATTGCCCTGCGTCAGGCTCAGCTCCTGGAGCAAGTGCAGCAGCACACCGAGCGCCTGGAGCAGCGCGTAGAGGAGCGCACCAAAGAGCTGGAATCGTTCACCTACTCGGTGTCGCACGACCTGCGCACGCCGCTGCGGGCCGTCGACGGCTTTTCGCAGATGCTGCTCAATGCCCACAGCGACCAGCTCGACGACGAAGGGCAGCGCCTCCTCGGTGTCATCGTAGAGAGTGCGCAGCGCATGGGCCAGCTCATTGACGACCTGCTTGCGCTCTCGCGGCTTGGCAGTCGCGAAATGCGATCTGCGCCCATCGACATGGATACTCTCGTAGACGACGTCATCGACGAACAGGACCGTGCACATCCCGACCGCGACATCCTGTTTTCGTGCGACCCGCTCCCCAGCACCTGTGGCGACCGCTCGATGGTGCGGCAGGCGCTCACGAATCTGCTCTCGAATGCGGTCAAGTTCACGCAGGGCGAAACGTCCGCGCGCATCCACATAACAACCGACGAGACAGCCGACGTGCCCACCTACATCATCAAAGACAACGGGGCCGGGTTCGATATGGCCTATGCCGACAAGCTGTTTGGCGTGTTTCAGCGCCTGCACGACGATGATGCGTTCGAGGGCACGGGCGTGGGGCTCGCCATTGTAGAGCGCGTGGTGCAGCGCCACGGCGGTCACGTGGAGGCAGAGGGCGCCGTGGGCAAAGGCGCTACGTTCACGTTTACCCTGCCCAAAGAAGCCGCTGCCCCGCCCTGACTCTGATACGCCTGCCTGCCTTGCTGCCTCCTCATCGACTGTGTTGTACCGTATGAGTCGCTCCATCTTACTCATTGAAGACCAGCCCTACGACGCCGAGCTCACGCTGCGTGCGCTGCGCGAACTGGGGCTCGACGAAGACGTCATGCATCTGCGTGATGGGGCCGAGGCGCTCCGCTACCTGTTTGAGGATACGTCGGACCACGACACGCCCCCCAAGCTCATCCTGCTCGACCTGAAACTCCCCAAGATAAGCGGGCTGGAGGTCCTCGAAGCGCTCAAGTCGAACGAGCGTACGCAGTGCATCCCCGTCATTGCGCTCACCTCCTCGCAGGAGCAGCAAGACCTGACGCGCTGCTACGACCTGGGGGTGAACAGCTACGTGGTGAAGCCGGTTGACTTTGAGCAGTTTACCGAAACGGTTCAGCGCATCGGCCGCTACTGGACCTCGACCAACCAAACGGTGTGTTAGAGGCTGCGTTGTCCGTATCTGCCGCTCTCTTTCGCATCCCCAACCTGCCTCGCTATGCCCAATAATGCCTCGCCCTCGTGGGACGCGCTCGACGTGCTGCTGCTTGAGGACGTGGATACCGATGCGGAGCTCATTCGCCACCAGCTACACGCCGACGGCATTACCGGCCCGGTGCAGCGGGTGGATACGAAGGCCGACTTTGAGGCTGCCCTCGACGACGGCCCGCCCGACATTGTGCTGGCTGACTACTCGCTGCCGTCGTTCGACGGGCTTACGGCCCTGCGCATGGTGCAGGAGCGCTACCCCACCGTGCCTGTGGTCTTCGTGTCGGGGGCTATTGGCGAGGAGCGCGCCATCGAAACGCTGAAGCAGGGTGCCACCGATTACGTGCTCAAAGACACGCTCTCGCGGCTGGGTCCGGCGGTGAAGCGAGCCCTGCGCGAGGCCGAGGAGCGCCGCGCTCGCCAGGAAGCCGAGGCCGCGCTGCGCCAGGCTCACGACGAGCTGGAGCAGACGGTAAAAGAGCGCACCGCCGCCCTGCGCGAGAGCCAGCAGCGCCTGTCGACCATTGTGGATTCGGCGATCGACGCCATCATCAACATCGAGGCCGACCGCACCATTACGCTCTTTAACCCGGCGGCCGAATCCATCTTCGAATGCTCCGCCAACAACGCCTGCGGGCAGCCGCTTACACGCTTCCTCACAGACGAGTTTGACGCGCTGCTGGCCGACTACTTGCAGCACGACGGCGATGCCGAGGGGCGCTACCTGGCGGCGTCTGAGGGGATTCAGGCGCGCCGCGCCTCTGGCGATACGTTTCCGGTCGAGGCTACGATCAGTCCGCTGCCGCTGCCGAACCGGGCCACTCAGCACCTGCTCATCTTGCGCGACATCGATGCACGCACGCAGGCCGAAGCCGCAGTCTCCCAACTGGCCTCCGAAAAGCAATACCTGCAAGAAGAGATCCGCAGCGAAAAGGGCTTTGAGACGATCGTAGGCACCTCGCCGCCCATGCAAGAGGTGTTCACCGCGATCGACCAGGTGGCGAGCACCGACACCACCGTGCTCGTATGCGGACAGACCGGCACCGGCAAAGAACTCGTGGCCCGCGCCGTACACGAACGGAGTCCACGCGCCGACAACGTGCTCGTAAAAGTAAACTGCTCCGCGCTCGCCCCCGACCTCATTGAAAGCGAGCTCTTTGGTCACGAAAAGGGTGCATTCACGGGGGCTTCTGAGCAGCGCGTGGGCCGCTTCGAACTGGCCGACGGGGGCACGCTCTTCCTCGACGAAATCGGTGAACTGGCGCTGTCTACCCAGTCGAAGCTGCTACGGGCGCTGCAAGAACAAGAGTTTGAGCGCGTGGGCGGAAGCCGCACCATTCAGGTGGATACGCGGATCATCGCTGCAACGAATGTGGATCTCGAACAGGCTGTGGAGGAGGGCCGCTTCCGGTCGGATCTGTACTTTCGCCTCAACATCTTCCCGATCAATCTGCCTCCGCTGAGCAATCGGCGCTCCGACATCCCGCTGCTGGTAGATCACTTCCGAAAGATGTTTGCGCAGCGCATGGGCAAGTCGATTGAGGGCGTAAGCCCCAGCGCTATGGCGGTGCTCAAAGCCTACGACTGGCCCGGCAATGTGCGCGAGTTGGCCAACATCATGGAACGCGCTGTGATCCTGGCGCAAGATGGGCTGATTCGCGCCGATGACCTCTCCATTAC
>NZ_JAWOAR010000021.1:0-17712 GCF_046498435.1 Longimonas sp.
CGTCGATCCCACGGCCTTGGAAGAGAGGGTGGAGGCGACCTTGGGCGACGAAATGGCCTGGGCGTGGGGAGGCGCCGCAGCGGCGATGCGGCTGGTGGGGCATTACCGAGGCCGAGACACCGTGCTGCACGTGGGTGATGCGCTCCTCGGTGCCGTCGTCGAACTGCACGAGGATTGTTACTTCGCGCTCGTTGCTCAGGGCATCGGGCGGCACGATGATCCAGGCTTCGGTGCGCTTCATTTCTTGCGGCGCGAGTGTTGTTTCGCCAGTGCCCACCGGATTCACCTGCACGTTGGGGATGCCTTCGGCTCCAATGCTGAACCGAGCCTCGGTGGCGGTTTGATTGCGCACCCGTACGCGGATGCGATTGGCAATGCGGTCATCGGGCAGTTCCATAAACGGCTGTCCGCCCGCTCGTGCCACATTGATATCATACGACGAGCGCGTCCACAGCAGGCCAACAAAGAACACCGTAAGTGCAAGCAGCACGCCGCTATAGAGCAGCGTACGGGGGCGTGCAATCTTAGTCGGTTCGTCGTTGAGTGCTTTCTCGGAGGTATACTTGATGAGCCCCGGCTCCCAGCCCATCTTGTCCATAATGTCGTCGCATGCGTCGATGCATTGCGTGCAGGCCACGCACTCCATCTGCAAGCCATCGCGGATGTCGATTCCGGTCGGACAGGTGCGCACACACGCCCCACAGTCGATGCAGTCGCCGAGCTCCGAGCGGTCTTTGCCGCGCCCACGTGGCTCGCCGCGGTCTTCGTCGTACGACACGATGAGTGAATCCGGATCAAGCAAGACCGACTGGAAGCGCGCGTACGGGCAGGCGATGGTGCACATCTGCTCGCGGAAGAACCCAAAGTCGTACAAGATGAGCCCAGTCGTTCCCGCCATCATGAGGAAGTAGCCCCAGTTCTCGCGCGGGTCGCTCTGCATCCAGGTGAGCAGGCGGTCCCAACCGACGAAGTAGGATACGAACGTATGAGCCAGCACCAATGAGAGAACAGCGTAAACCCCCCACTTTGCGGTCTTACGCCAGGCCTTGTCGAACGTGAGGGGGCCTTCATCGCGGCGTTTGCGCACATGCTCAGCGCCTTCGATCCACCGCTCAATGGGCCGATACACGAACTCGAGGTAGACCGTCTGTGGGCACCCCCACCCGCACCAGATACGCCCAAACACCGCTGAAATCAGGATGATACTCACGAGCGTGCCCAGCAGGAAGCCAAGCAAGAGAAGCGTATCAGTGGGGTAGAAGGTGGTGCCAAAGAGCGTGAACTCACGCTCCATCAGATCCAGAAGCACGGCGGGCTTCCCATTGATTTGGATCCACGGCAAGCTTACAAAGAAAGCGATGAGAGCCCAGCCGATGGCCAGGCGCCACCAGTAGTAGAAACCCTTGCTGGGAGTTGGATAGAGCCAGCGGCGGTCGCCATCTTGGTCCATGGTCGAGAGCACCGCTTCTGGCGAATCCAGAATGCCTACGTCATCGGCGTCGATAAATTGGTCGTTGCGTGCCATGGTATGTAGAGGTTACTGCGTAGCGCGAACAAACGCGCCAAAAGAGCAATGGGTGAGGACGGCTCAGCGAATTAGCTTTCCTCTTCGTAGCGCTCCCCCTCAGGATCTTTGGCGTCAGACGGGTCGGTGCCCTCAATGGATCGAATGAATGCAACTACTTGTGCACGCTCTTCGGGACTGAGGTTCCCCTCCCAGGCGGGCATGCCGGCATCCGACACGCCATCGGTGAGCACGTTAAAGAGGTCCACGTTGCTTCCGCCGTGCAGATAGTACTCGTCGGTCAGGTTCGGGCCAATATTGCCCTGGCCCTGATCGCCGTGGCACGAGGCGCAGTTTTGCATGTAGATTTCGTTTCCGGCCTCCACATGCTCATCCACGCCTACGTACTCGGCAATTGAAGCTTCAGTCACTTCAAACTCATTGCCGCCTTCCGACTCGGCATGGGCCTGGCGCATCATTTCGATCTCTTCGATCCCCTCGGCCAGGTCGTCTTCGTAGGTATTAATCCAGTCGAAGTAGGTGATGCCCACAACGTAGACCACCGAGAACGCGACGGTAGCCCAGAGGAGCCAGATCCACCAGCCGGGCATAGGATTATCGTACTCCTGAATGCCGTCGTAATGGTGGCCCTGCATGAGCTCGTCGGAGGTGCCCCCATAGAGCACCGAGCCCTCGGAGGCATCTGAGCGGGAACCAGAATCGGGGTTGGGAGGGTCAGTGCGACTCATGATGAGGATCCGTTTTGGTGAGGCGAGGCGTCGTCGTCAAGCGGAATGTGTTTGGCGTGCTCCCGAAATTCCTTCGGCATCCAAAAGGCATACAGCACAATCATGCAGAAGGCAAACACGAAGGCCAACAGGCCAATTTCGGCGAGAGGGCCCGTTTCGAGGGTGCGAACGGCTTCTTTCCACATGGCAGCAGGGGGCAAGGTGAAAAAGCATTAGTTGGAGCGGGAGGCGGTAGATTCGTCCTCGTCGCCCAGTTCGTTTTCTACGTCAGGGGCTTCCTCGATGTCGGTACCCAGGCGTTGCAAATAGGCCACCAGCGCCACGATCTGCTTTGATTCAAGATCCTCTGGCCCCCCCTGCTGTTCGATGGCTCCCGCGATCTCAGCGGCCTGCTCTTCAGCCCGTTCAGTGGCCTGGGCAATCTCGTCGTCGGAGTAAGGAGTGCCCAGCGACCGAAGCGCACGCAGCTTACGCGGCAGCACATCGAGGTCCACCTCTTTTTCGAGCATCCATGGGTAGGGGGGCATGACCGAGCCGGGGCTGGTCGAGCGTGGGTCTTCCATGTGGCGCACGTGCCACAGGTGGGGGTATTTGCCGCCTACACGGGCTAAGTCGGGACCGGTGCGCTTTGAGCCCCACAGGAAGGGGCGCTCATAGACTGTTTCGCCAGCGCGCTGGTACTCGCCGTAGCGCTCCAGTTCGTGCCGGAAGGGGCGCACGGCCTGCGAGTGGCAGCCCACGCATCCTTCCGCAATGTAGATATCGCGCCCGGCCAGTTCGAGTGGGGTGAATGGTTCGACCGTTTCGATGCGCTCGGCAGCCTCGTCGGCCAGCATCAGTGGTACGATCTCTACCAGGCCACCGACCAGGATGGCGATCGTTGTTAGCACAGTAAATACGAGCGGCCACCCTTCGAGCGAGCGGTGCATCCCGTCTTTGTCGATGAAGCGTCCCATAATACAACGAAAAAAGCGTCAGTGGGGGAAGGAGAAGGAAAGCAACGAAGTCGATTAGTCGTCGTCGCCGGGCGTAGGCAGTTGTACCTTTTTGGTACCGGGACGCGGTTTGTCGTCATCGTCGTCATTGTCCTCGGCCGTTTCGGTATCAGACGCCGTTGCCGTATCAGGGGTAGGCGTTGTTGCACCATCGCCTTCGGCATCGGCCCCGGGCGCGCCATCGCCGCCCATCTGTGCAGCGATCGGCTTACGGGCTGTAATCTGTGCTGCATCGGGAAGCGTGTCGGGCGCATTACGGATTGTCATGATGACGTTGACGACGAGCATCACCATACCAGCCAGGTAGAGGCTGCCGCCAATGAAGCGGGCCCAGTACATGGGGATGACCTGTACCACAGTTTCCATGAAGTCGGGATACATGAGGCTTCCTGCGTCGTCGAAGGCACGCCACATGAGGCCCTGTGTGATCCCAGACACGTACATCGAAATAACATATACCAGAATGCCAAGCGTGCCAACCCAGAAATGCGCATTGGCGAGCTTATCGCTCCAGAGCGGCGTGCGCCACAGGCGCGGCAAGAGCCAGTAGATCATGCCAAAGGTCATAAAGCCATTCCATCCAAGCGCCCCTGAGTGCACGTGGCCGATCGTCCAGTCGGTGTAGTGCGTGAGGGCATTTACGCTCTTTACTGAAAGCATGGGGCCTTCGAACGTGGACATGCCGTAGAAGGTGATGCCGACCACGAACATCTTCAGCACCACGCTGTCGCGCAGCTTGTGCCAGGCGCCCCGCAGCGTAAACAGTCCGTTAATCATGCCGCCCCAGCTGGGCATCCACAGCATTACGCTAAAGACCATACCGACCGTGGCCGCCCATTCAGGCACCGCGGTGTAGATGAGGTGGTGCGGCCCCGCCCAGATGTAGATGAAAACCAGACTCCAGAAGTGCACAATGGAGAGCCGGTACGAAAAGACCGGACGCTCGGCGGCCTTGGGCAGGAAGTAGTACATCAGCCCCAGGAACGGCGTCGTGAGGAAGAAGGCCACCGCGTTGTGGCCGTACCACCACTGTACCAGTGCATCTTGCACGCCCGAATAGATCGGGTAGCTCTCAAACGCGCCTACCGGAATGGCCAGGTTGTTGCCAACGTGTAGCACCGCAATGGTGACGATCGTGGCGATGTAGAACCAGAGCGCCACGTACATGTGCTTGACGCGCCGGTTTTTGAGTGTCGCAAAGAAGTTGATCGCGAATACGATCCATACCACCGCAATAGCAATGCTGATGGGCCACTCCAGCTCCGCGTACTCTTTACTGGTTGTGTATCCAAGCGGAAGCGTAATCGCGGCGGATACGATGATACCTTGCCATCCCCAGAAGTGGAAGCGGCTCATCCAGTCGCTGTACATGCGCGTCTTACAGAGACGCTGGGTGGAGTAGTAGACTGCGGCGAATATGGCGTTGCCCGCAAAGGCAAAAATCACCGCGTTGGTATGTAACGGACGCAAGCGTCCAAACGACAGATACTCACCCAGGTTGGCTTCGGGAAACGGAAGTTGCAGGGCCAGAAGCAGCCCCACCAGCATCCCAATGAGGCCCCACACCACCGTAGCAAGCACAAACAGACGGGTGATCTGCTCATCATAGGAGAAGACCTCCACATCGTCTTGGCGCACGCGGGGCGCCTGGGTCGTGGCGGAAGAAGACATAAAACAAACCGAACAGGCTGATGATCGAGAGGCGAGCAAGCATCGGTAGCAAGGTGCTAAGACACGCGTGCGTAGGATGACAGACGAGTTACGTCTGTCGTGTAATACATCTGCACATCGTCATGTGGGGGATCTCCCGATGCTGCAAGTTTCCCCAAAGAGCTATATGCGTTATAATGCGCAATCCGGGCTGCAGGAGGGGAGGTTCCCCTCTGCTTTTCTGTCATTCTGAGCAGCACAGCGAGAGCAGAGCGTCGTGGAAGGGCGGAGGGGCATGTCTGTGATCGGAAAGAAACCGGAAGGTCATTTCGGGTGGGGATCTCCTCCAGTGGAAGCAAGGCGACTAAAATGAAGGAGGCCGCCGTATGCACGTATCCGTTGCTCCGTTCATGTACTCCGCTCGTATTTCGACTCCTGCCAACCGCTATCAGCATACACTCAAAAATGAAAGCCGGTGCGTCACCGTTTGGGTCACGCGTACATAAATGTTACAACCGGCCTCATCCAATCACAAGGGCCACACACAGCATATGTGTGAAAAGATGTTTTTTCATGATGATACTGTTTGCGAGGAGGGGGTGCGGGTTGGCGTATCTACCAGACTATGCGTAGCGGGACGGGTGATGAGTACTGCACAGGTGGTGCGCCGTAGCACGTTTTCGGTGAGGGTGCTAAGGGCAGGCTTGTGCTCGGGATGGTGCGTGGCGGCCAGCACAATCAGGTCGGCCTGCTGGGCCTGAACCGCCCGCGTGATAGCACTAACCGGATCGCCCTGTTCTACATGTATGTGCGTAGACGCATGAGCCGAGTAGGCCGGGTGGGTATGGCGATGGTACCATGTACGCAGGCGACGCTTAGCCACGCGCGGCGTGCCAGCAGCATCGTCGAGGGCCAGCATATCAGTCCGCGTAAGTGCTACGTACTGCCGGCGTGCTAAAACGTGGAGCGCATGAAGCTCGGCCTCACAAAAGTCGGCAATAGCCTCGGCATGATGCAGCGTAGGCACGGCCTCTTTGGTCATGTCAGTAGGAGCCAACACCCGGTCAAACGAGGTGGCCGCCGCATGCGGCAGGGCGAGGATCGCCGCTGTTGTGCGGGCTACTATGGGCTGCACCTTCGCACACGAAAGCAACGGCCCAGCAGCGCACTCGTCTGGCGGCGTAAGCACCACCAAGTCAACATCGTGCTGTGCCACGTAGGCCTGCCAGGCGGTTTGGGGAAACGCGTTCCGTGTATATGCATCGGTGCGTAGATCAAGCGTGGCATGAGAGGCGGCCAGCGCCTGTATCTGCGCCCGCACCTCCGACTCAGGCCGGGGCAGGCGTCCTGGCCACGGGGTTACATGAAGGGGGATGCCAAGGCGCTGTGCCCAACGCACAACAGAACGCACCGCAGAAGGCGCGGCCTCAACAGATGAGAGCGGATATACAATGGAACGAGGAGACCACATAGCCGATCAGGAATAACGAGCGAGCAACGAACCCTGGATCCTGTTAGACGTGCTGCAATGCGCATGCTAACAGCGACCTGCCTGTGCCCATGACCCGTGCCATCGGAAAACCGAATCGGAAAACCGATGCAAGCAGTGCACGGTAGTATCTAATCACGCCACACGTCGCCTCCCGTGTTGTAAGCAGGTCGCGTGCCAGGCATGTGGGGAAACTGTGAACCCCTTTGTAAGGGACGGCCCCACAGGGGGATCGGGGCTGCTCGTACACGCTGTGTTGGTGCTTGCGGGGTACGGTAGATGCTGCGAATTTCGTTTCTTGACGGCTGCATGGCCACGGGTGTATGATTCGAGCGCGGAGAGGCCATTGTATAAGCCATCCCGCAGCATCCCTCTGCGCTTGCCATCCCTCTGCGCTTGCATTGACGACCATTGACGACCATTGACGACGCAACAGCGCTTGACCTCTCATCATTCCCCTTAACCACCTGCAGATGACGAAAGCGTATCTGCTGAGCACCCCTCTACACTCGTTCCGGTACCCTTATGAACACGCTTCTTGTTGGCCCTGACACTGACTCTCGCCGTGCGCTTGCCCGTGCACTCGAACGGCGCCAGTATGCGGTTACGTCAGTGCCCAATACGGAGGCCGCTACGCAAGCGGTTGAAAC
This sequence comes from Longimonas sp., assembly GCF_046498435.1. Lineage (NCBI taxonomy): Bacteria > Pseudomonadati > Rhodothermota > Rhodothermia > Rhodothermales > Salisaetaceae > Longimonas > Longimonas sp. The sequence goes on from NZ_JAWOAR010000021.1 coordinate 7,038, forward strand.
CGCATTGGTGGAGCTTGTTGTGCTCTGCACGCCGGGGGGCTCTGCTACCTCGTGGGTTGAAGCCAGGCGCAACTCCGGAGCCGATATGCTCATTATGGCGGTAGCGCCGCGCGCTTCGCGCCAGCGTATCCACGCGCTCTTTGCAGCTGGGGTCGACGACTGTATCGTAACGCTGAGCGACGGCAGCCACCTCGACGTGCGGCTTAATACGATCGAGCAGTACCACCACGCGCGGCCCGTGCACCGCACTGATTCATCGGACGTGTCTACCGCCACTCATGCGCAGGCTGTTGTGGCCGATGTAAGCCGCCGGGCCCTCTCCGAAACCGATCTCGATGTGCTCATGGCGTATGTGGCGCATGTCGTGCCGGTGCTCCTCGGGGTTGACACCTGCAAGATTCTGGAGCATCAGCCCGAGCAGCACGCGTTTACGCTGCGCGCTGGATCGGGGTGGGCGCGCGAGTACATCGGTACCGCCTGCATCCCGGAACGCTACGACGGCATGCTCTCGCAAGCCGGGTACACCCTGGCATCGGATACGCCTGTGGTAGTGCCAGACCCGAAACCGACCGATTTCACGTTTCCCCCGCTGCTGGCCGACCATGGCATGCAGAGCGGAATCAGCGTCGCTATTGCCAGTTCTCCCGAACCCTTTGGCGTGCTGGGGGCTCACGCTCACGCCCCACAGTCGTATAGCGACCAGGCCATGTTCTCCCTGCAAGCTATTGCCAATGTGCTCGCCGGTGCCGTGGAGCAAACGCGTACGAAACGCGCGCTACAGGTGAGCGAGGCTAACGCCCGTGCCATTCTCGAAACCACCGTGGATGGCATCATCACGATTGATGCGGAGGGCCACATCGAGTCGTTCAACAAGGCCGCCGAAGATATTTTTGGATACGATGCGGACGCAGTCATTGGCAAAAATGTGCGCATCCTCATGCCCGAGCCCTACCACGATGAGCACGACAACTATCTTCAGCGGTACCACGAAACCGGGGAGCAGCGCATCATTGGCATTGGGCGCGAGGTAACCGGGAAGCGCAAAGACGGCTCCACCTTTCCGATGGATCTGGCCGTGAGCGAGGTGGAGCGCCACGACCGCATTACGTTTACCGGTATTGTGCGCGATATTTCGGAGCGCCGCCGCCTGGAGCAAGAAATCCTGAGTATCAGCGAGCAGGAGCGCCGTCGCATTGGGCAGGACCTGCACGACGGCCTCGGGCAGATGCTCACGGGCACGGGCTTGCTGCATAAGAACCTGGCCGACCAGCTCCAGCGCGAGGACCACCCGATGGCCGAGGAGGCTGCCGAGATCACCGACCTCATTCGCGATGCCGACCAGTACGCCCGCGATCTGGCCCGTGGCCTTACACCAGTCGATCTGGAGGCCAGTGGCCTGTCGGAGGCGCTGCGCCGCCTTTCGGACAACGCCCAGCGCCTGTTCGATGTGCACTGCGTGTTCGAGGAAACCGGCACGACGCTCGTACACAACAGCCAGGCTGCTACGCATCTGTATCGCATCACGCAAGAAGCCGTGAGCAACGCCGTGCGCCATGGCAAGGCCGAGCGGATCCGCATTATTCTGGCCGGCGGCCCGCATCAAGTGCGACTGCGTGTGCACGACAGTGGGAGCGGATTCGACCAGGAACGGGCCCAGAACGGTGGAATGGGGCTGCGTATCATGAAGTACCGTGCGCGTATCATTGGCGGCACCTTCGACGTAAGCACCGCCGTGGGCGAAGGGACGACCGTTACCTGCACGCTCCCGCGCACAGCCGATGCACCGTCCTCCGGCACATCCGCTTCGGATTCCTCGAACGGCTCATCATCCCCTTCCGCGGGTTGCCCGGTTTAGCCGGCTGTTGACCAGCCTCATTCCCTGCTTTCCTCCGTTATTTGTGTTCCCGTTATGACGCATTCTATTATCATTGTAGACGACCATCCGCTGATGCGTAAAGGACTTACGCTGTCGCTCAACAGCGAGCCCGACCTGGACGTGGTAGCGCAAATGGAAAGTGCTGAAGAGGCGCTGGAGCAGATCGACGACCTCATGCCCGACCTGGCCATCGTCGATATTTCGCTTCCGGGGATGAGCGGTATGGAATTGCTCAAACACTTGCAAGCGCGCCACGAAGGCATCAAAACGCTGGTGGTGTCGCGCCACGATGAGGTGCTCTACGCCGAGCGTGCCATTCGTGCTGGAGCGCGAGGCTACGTTATGAAACTGGAAGCTGCCGACATGATCGTGCAGGCCGCCCGCCAGGTGCTGGGCGGCGGCATCTATGTAAGCAACGAGATCAACGAGCGCCTGCTCTTGAGCATGGCCGAAGGCGGACGCGAACGCCTCATGCAGTCGCCGCTCGAACTGTTGTCGGATCGCGAACTCGAAGTGTTTGAACTCACGGGCAAAGGCATCAGCACCCGCGATATCGCCGAGCGCTTGCATCTCTCCGTAAAAACCATTGAGTCGTATCGCGCACGCATCAAAAACAAGCTGAACCTGGAATCGGCCACCGAGTTGATGCAGCGTGCCGTGCAGTGGGTCGAAAACGAAGCCGGCTGACCGCTGCTGTTTCTCGTGCCTCTGACCCTATTTCCGCTTTCCCACACCCATCACCCGCACGCCCATGCTTACTGTCGATCATATTCTCTTTCCGACCGACTTCTCCCCTTGTGCTGAAGAGGCCTTTGAGCATGCCATCCACATGGCAAAGCACACCGGCGCTACCGTGCATGTGCTTACCGTAGTGGGCGAAGATTCGGATGACCGCCCAATGGAGTACCTGCCGCTCGAAGAATCCGAAGACGGCTCCAGCCTCTACTACGCCCCGGGTCCCGACGACGAGCAAGGCACGCCCGTGCCTGTGGTCTATCACCAGATCAACGGCCGCTCTCCTGCCGATGCCATTGTGCAGCGCGTAGTGGAGAGCGATATCGGCGTGGTGGTTATGGGCACGCACGGACGCCGTGGGGCCGAACGCTTGCTTAGCGGCAGCGTGGCCGAAGAGGTCGTGCGCCGCGCCGCCTGCCCGGTCTTTACCGTGCTCTGCCAGGCCGCCGATACCGACGCCCCTGAACTGCCCGAGGCACAACCGATTGATCGCATCCTGGTGCCGGCCGATCTGTCGGAGCACACCACCAATGTGGTAGCCCACGCGCATGGGCTGGCTGCCCTGTACAAGGCCGATATCCATCTGCTGCACGTGGTCGAAGACATTGCGTATCCCACTGTCTATGGCATTGACCCCATGACGCCCGTCTTGCCCGACATTGTGGAGCGCGCTAAGACATCGCTGCAACGCTATGCCGCGCCTCTGCGTCAGGCCGGCTGTGCAGTAGATACGCACGTCATTACCGGATACGCCGCTCACGACATTGTGGAGAAAGCCACCGAGCTCGACTGCGATCTTATTCTCATGGGCACCCACGGACGCACTGGCCTGAAGCGCTTTCTGATTGGCAGTGTGGCCGAGAAGGTGGTCCGCCGCACGCCCTGCCCGGTCTTTATCGTGAAGAGCTTTGGCACTCCCATTGTGGATAACGAGGCGGCGTTCGACGTAGCATAAGTACCTGGCTTACGGCTGGCTACGTCTGAGTATAGAAGCCTGAGTATAGAAGCCTGAGTATAGAAGTCTGAGTATGACGGGCTGCTTACAGGTCTGATTTTATTGCTGGCGCATCGCTCTATGGCATAGCTCATCGCATAGCCCAGTTGTTTTTCAGGGAGGCAGTGCCTTTCATGCACTACGCATTCTACGCACAACCCCCTGAATCCATGCTTGATGAGTTCAAAAATTTGCGATGCGCGGGAATGTCATTGATATGGCTGTCGGCATCATTATCGGGGCGGCCTTTGGCACCATCGTCCAGTCCCTTTTGACTTCTCCCCCGGCTAAAAGCCGAGAGATTCTTCACGGGCTTCTCTGCCCTTATCCCACGGGTCTGCCCGCCTGCCTACCGAAGCAGGTCTTACCAGCGGTCGCCGGGTTACACCGTTGCGGTTGGGAGCCTGTCGGCTCGGTTCGCATGTGCGGACGATACCGCACTCCGGTGGGCGAAGCCATCTCGCCAGCTACTCGGAGAGAGGGATCTTCCGATCCGTTCTACCCGAGATACTTCTGTCGGATATTGGCTGCACCTACCAGGTCCCTGTGTCCTTCAAACCCACACGAACAGATATACTCTCTTCCGTGTGGCTTATGTCTGCTCCCGCAAGACGGGCAGGTCTGAGACGTGTAGGCTTCACCGACGCGCTTCACGGTCATTCCGTGCAGTCGCGCCTTATACTTGATCATGTGTACGAACTCGCCGTAGGCCCACTGGTGGAGCCTCTGGTTCGCCTTCGATCCGTAGTCCAGACCATTTCGGATTCCTGTCAAGTCACCTACTACAACCGCTCCGACTCCTGTCTCATGCAGAGTCTTTACCAATCGCGTGGACTGCTTGTGCAGGAGATCCTTGATCTGGTTTCGGATCGTACTCAACTGACGGTTCTTGGCTCTGGCCAGTCGTTTCCAACGTCTACTGCCGCGTTCTTTCCGGTCAATCTTTGAGCCTTTCGGCTCTTTGTTTTCTTCGACCTTGTACTGGCACCGCCGCCTACGATGAAGAGGTGCCCGCATTGCGTGTCAGACATATCGATCAGGGCCACACGCTGCCCGCACTGCACGTCTGAGCTCGAAGATGCGCCCACCACGTAGTCCAGATCATCTCCCTGGTGCTCGGCCCAAGCCGTTCAGGACAGCACGGCACGCGTATCCATCGCGGGTCTGTTTCGGCGCGCCCGGCGGCTCTCGCGGGGTCGTCTACGCCCCGGTCTGCGTGCGCGAGGAGCGCGTGGAGCCTGGCGTAACATCGCCTGAGCCGGAGGAATCTGACTCGGGCGAACGGGTGTCAGACGGAGGCAGCGGCTCTTCCGAATCGAGCCAGTCCATCGCGTCGTCGAGGTAGGAATCGGGATCGCTAAACACGTTCTCGATCTCGCGGACATGCTCTTGCGCTTCTTCCACCTCCTGAAAGAGCGCGTCGAGCTGATGGGTGATCTCGTCGGGGTTTTGCAGCGTGTACGACTGTTCGTGGATGTACTTGGCCACGTCTTCTACCGTTTGCAGCTGGGCCTCAATCACGTCCAGGTTTTCGTGTGCCTTCTGGAAGCGCGCCAGCCGCCGCTTGAGCACCGTTAGGCGGCGCTCCTTCACAGCGCGCACACGCTCGGGCATGCCGTCGAGGCGCCCTTCAATGGATTCGATGGACTTCTTGATGCTGTTTTCGGTGGAACTGTCGATGGCTTCGCGGTGCCGGTCGCGCTGATGCAAGAGATCGAGGTACGAGTCGAGGATATCGTCGAGCTTGCGAATCGTACGCTGCACCAGCTGCTGCGAGGCGCTGTTTAGGCCGGCGTAGTTCGATTCGATTTCAGTGCAGAGCTTGCGCAGCCGGGCATAGCGCCGCTGCTGACGCCGGGTAAGGGCGCTGTATTTCTCTTCTTTGGTTGGTGGTTTCAGGCGCTCGGCCCGATGGTCGGCTCGCACCACGCGCTGAAAGCGCTCATTGCGCGGAAACGTCCCCAGAATCAGCAACTCGGTAGAGAGCACAAAGCCAATAAGCAACCACGTGGGCAGCCCGGTTGCCAGCCCCACGCCCACGGCAACGCTAAGCCCTACCGTAAGAAAGATAAGGTTCCATGGATGCAGAAAAGCTGCTTGTGTGTAGTTGGGTTCATCCATAGCAAGAGGGAGGGCAGTCAGGAGCGAGGCATGCGGCCAATGGTCTTCTCCGGGAGGTCATCGTCGGGGGCCGCATCGTCGGGCGAAGTGCTGGCCGATGCATCGTCAGCAGAATCGGGCGCGTCGGAGGGGGGCGCGTCGGCGTCCAGTTGGGCGCGCAGGTCGTCAAGCAGCTGCTCGGCGCGATACCTGCGCAGCGTGGTCTCGTCGTCAGAGCCATCGTCATCGCCGGGTCCATCGCTTCCGAGCGTGTCGGCGCTACGTGCGCCAGTGGCTGTGGGGGCGGCGGATGCGCCAGTCAGTGTATTGCGCAAAGCGTCGAGGCGAGCTTCAAGGCGGGCGGTATCCCATTGCAGCGCGTCGAGAGCCGAGCGATGGTCGTTAAACAGCGTTTGGACGCGATCCGTCATACGTGCTACAGTGCCCCGCCCGGCTTCCCGCTGCTCACGAAGTGCCGTCTGCAACCGGCGCAAGGTGCGCTTGGCCCGCAGGCGCTGCTTCTCGGCCTCTTTGATGCGATCGAACTCATCGTCGGTCATGGGCATGCCTACCGGTTCTGCTGCAAAAATATCTGACGAGCGGTCCCGTCATGATGGATCCAATCTAACGACGTGCGTCGGGGCTACTCCGACTGCGTGCGCTGCTGCTTGCCGATGGTTTTCTGCGGTTCACTTTCTTCGAGCTCGTCGGGCAGGTCGATGGAATCTTCCGACTCGGCGCTGCGGCTTTCCTTATCGCGCTCGGCACCTGCATTCATCTCCATTTTGAACTGGTCAACGAGCTCGGCAGCGCGTAGCTCCTCCGCATCTTCCTCGATCTGTAGCTCCTCCGAGTCCACCGAATCCAGCGCCAGCTCCATGCGGGCTTCGTTTTCGGCAGTCTCGCGGTTCAGCTTCTGGACCATCTCGTCGTGCGTCTGGTCGAGGCCCGTCACCTCGAACTGCTCCAGCGTATCCGCAATTTCAGACTGCCACTTGGCTTGTTCATGGGCACGCAGGGCATCTTGCGCCTCCTGGATTTTTTTCTCCTTTTCGCGCATGAACGACTTCTTCACCTTCAGCGCCTTCTCGTACGCCTTTTCGGCGTGCTGAAGCTGCTGCTGCGTACGCTCCATGCTCTCTTTCTCTTTTTCGAGCCGCATGGCGTACTTGCGCGCAATGTCCTCACGATCCGACTGGATCGCGCTTTTGATGCGTGAGGTGAGCTGCTGCACCTGGTCTTCGGATTTCTCCGCCTCCTTGCGCAGCATAATCATGTTCGCCTTGACCGTGGCGATGTTTTCGTTCATTTCGGGCACCTGGTCATTGAGCTCCCGAATGTTTTGTTCAAGAACCAGGCGGGGGTTTTCCATTGCGGAAACGGCTCCGCCAAAGAGAGAACGAATTGCTCGCTTAAAACGTGCCCAAATGGATAAGATCATAGCAATGCAGCCGGTTGGAAAGTAGCATGAGGCGGTCCATGTGCAACGGCAATCGATGAGCCGCTGCGTTTAGCCGTTCGAGGCAGGCCCGCTGATGGGGGACGTCTTGTGCATTTCTATCTACTATGCAACAACACAAATTGTTACGGTGCAAGCGGTCTACGCCTGACTCGCCCATCCATTGGGCGTGTAGCGGTCCCATACCGCCGCGCCGCGCTCGGGAGCGGCATCGCCCACGGTGTAGGCATTGCGCAGCGCCTTGGTGAAGGCATTGAGCTGCTCGGTGCGGTTGGTGTAGAGATGCGCCAGCACATCGCCGGGCGCCACCGGTTCGCCAATGTGCTTCTGCAAGGTAAGTCCAGCAGTCGGATCCACCGTGTCCTCCTTCGTACGGCGGCCTGCACCCAAATCCACAGCAAGGTGCCCAATTGCGAGGGCATCGATTTCGGTGACGGTACCGCGCATGCCCTGGGGAGCGGTGACGGTAGCCACGGGCTCGGAGTCGGGCCGCGTGCTGGGATCGTCGATGGCGGAGACGTCGCCGTCTTGTGCATCCACCAGCGTACGCAGGCAGTCGAGCGCCTCGCCGGAGGCGACGGCCTCTTGCGCCTGTTGACGTCCGGCTTCGGGCGTGTCGGCCACGCCGCCCAGCGCCAGCATTTCGCCAGCCAGGGCATAGGTGACCTCCATGAGCGGTGTGTCGTCGTGTGCGCCGCGCAGGCACGCCACGCTCTCGGCCACCTCGGGCCAGTTGCCTACCGCCCGCCCAAGCGGAGCATTCATGTCGGTGAGCAGCGCAACAGAGGGCGTGTCATGATCGTCGCCGATGGCTACGAGCGTTTCGGCGAGGGTCCGCGCATCGGCCTCCGTCTTCATGAAGGCCCCGCGCCCACACTTCACGTCGAGCACGAGCGCGTCGATGCCCTCGGCCAGCTTCTTGCTCATAATGGAGGCCGCAATGAGCGGAATGGACTCGACCGTGCCGGTCACGTCGCGCAGCGCGTAGAGCTTGCGGTCGGCGGGTGCCATCTCCTCGGTCTGCCCAATCAGCACAATGCCGATGTCGGTGAGCTGCTGCTTGTACGCTTGCATCGACAGGTCGGTGCGGAAGCCGGGAATGGACTCCAGCTTGTCGAGCGTACCGCCGGTGTGGCCCAGGCCGCGTCCCGACACCATAGGCACCGGTACGCCTTGCGAGGCCACAATCGGCGCCAGGATGAGCGACACCTTGTCGCCCACGCCACCGGTGGAGTGCTTGTCGACCTTGATTCCAGGGGTACCGCTCAGGTCGAGCACCGTGCCGGAATGCAGCATCGCGTCGGTGAGCGCTGCGGCCTCTGTATCACTCATCCCTTGCAGGAACGCCGCCATAATGAAAGCGCTCATCTGATAGTCGGGCACCTCGCCTGCAGTGTAGGCATCCACAAGGCGGGCAATGTCGTCGGGCGCTACGGGTTGGCCGTCGCGCTTTTGGGTGATGAGGGCAACAGGGTTTAGCGGCGTGCTCATGAAGCAAAGAGGTCAGGTGGTTAAGAACAAATTGGATGTTCGGCAGACGAAGCAGAACGAACTGCTCTACCATGCGCTGTAATATGCGCTGTAATATGCGCTGTAAATAGAAAAGGGCGGCCTGCCTACACAGGTCGCCCTTCCGACACAGCCCGAAGCGGTGTGCTTCGAGGCGATATGCTACGCGTCGTCGCTGTCCTCGTCGTCATCGTCGTTGTTGAGGCCGTAGCGCCGGTTAAACTTCTCAACGCGCCCAGCGGTATCTACAAACTGGCGCCGCCCGGTGTAAAACGGGTGGTTAGACGAATCGACATCGGATTCGTACGTCTCAGCATCTAACGTTGAGCGCGTTTCAATCGTGGAGCCGTCCGCGAGCTGGACGGTCAGCGACGTGTATTCGGGATGCAGATCTTTTTTCATGGCGTGAGCGGGGCCCTTAGCAATATCTGGGGTGCGGCTACAGTGTTCAGATCAATGCACACGGCGCGCCCGATCCAAAAGTTTCTACGCCGGTGCCTCATCGACACGAAGAGCCTGCTAAGTCTTCTTGTGCACTGCTACGTCGTCATGGCAACGCGTAGGGCACCTTACTAATTGTATACACCGCATCCTCTGTCTCCTCTGTCACGAGTTGCATAATGTGCGCTCCGGTAAGGTGAACAATCTGATGCTCAACGGTCTGGGCGGCTTGCTTCGTGCCGTTATGGTCGTACACCTGCACCCGCCATACGGCATCAGCACCGGTTCCACGCCGCGAAGCAACCACCACATGGTCATCCGTAACGTGCAGATGCTCCACGAACTCGATATCGCTCTCTACGATCGGCAATATGTTTTCCGGCTCGCTCAATGATTCAACCTCGCTGGAAGCTGGAAGCGCAAGGTCCATCTCAAACGAGGAAAAGCGCTCGGTTTCGCGGTTATATCGAATAATCTTAGGGGATAACGGAAGCGCAAAATACACCGATGCCCCATGCGTTTCCACAGGCGTTCGCACACTGAGCGGGACGGGAAACGAAAGCGGATCGAGGTCGGCCAATGTGAACGACGTCTCTACCACAACGGACCCTTCTGCAGGTTCATCCTCTGCTTCCTGTTCGCGCTCAACCCGGAAGAAAAGCGGCGTATCGGGCTCGGTCTGCGATGTGTACTGCCCCCGCGCAAGAAACAGGTTCGACTCGGTGCTCGCAAGCCCGGTGGTACGCCGCAGATCTGACGATTGTATCTGGCCGAGACATGCGCCCGATTCAGAATCGTACGCCAAAAGTCGTTGTTGACCACGATCAAGTGCGAAAAGCAGCGACGCGTATCGACTCGTGGTCAAAATCGACTGGTGTTCACAAGGCCCACGACCTTGCTCGCCAAGATCGGTTGCATACGCACCATCCACAAAAAGCGCAAGGCGTCCCGCACCGTCAGCAATAACCAGCGAGTCCTGCCCCACGGGTTCCACAAAATGGACGGCATCAAGGGGAGACTCGGCATCTTGAATAGGCACCTGCTGAGGGGCTCCTGTTTCGATGGATTGTGCATGCACGCCAAAAACCAGGGAGCCCGATAAGAACAGAACGATCAGTACAACGCTTGACACACGCGTAGCCATTATGTGGATTCTATGCTGAATACTATGATAGTAGTATTGCAAGTATACAAACTGTAGAGCATAACAGTCAAATGCAATGGGGGCCACATGCCGCAGGGGGTTGCTTGCATCTCCGGCGGACAACAGGAGCAGGATAGATCCAACGCTAGACAGACGTAGTGTCGTGTCACACCTGAATGTTCGGGTTGCAAGGTTCCCCATTCGTATGCTGTCATCTTGAGCGAAGCAACTGCGCCTAGCAGGTGCGGAGTCCTGACACGAGCGAAGCGACTGATGAACGCAGTGAATAAAGATCTCCACCAAGGTTGGCAGGATCCCCTGTCCCGCCGTATCTTCTGAATGACAAGGAGATGGTTCGACTGCGCTCACCATGACAGACTTCGTGGGGGCTGATTGCAGTGCAACCATCAAAATGAG
>NZ_JAWOAR010000030.1:0-6980 GCF_046498435.1 Longimonas sp.
GGCCGCCCGGGCGCTCTGTGGCGGCACGCTACATGGCGCACGCCTGATTGCGCAGGGCACGGCCAACCGCGTACTGCAACTGGGCGGCGGGCTGCATCATGCCCATGCGCGCAAGGCCTCAGGCTTCTGCGTCTACAACGATCTGTCGATGGCCATCCAGGCGCTGCGCGACGAAGGGATGCGCGTGGCGTACATCGACATCGACGTGCATCATGGCGATGGCGTGCAGCATATCCACGAAACCGATCCGGGCGTGCTCACGCTGAGTCTGCACGAGTCGGGGCGCTACCTCTTTCCGGGCACGGGGCACATCCACGAAATGGGACGAAGTGCAGGGGAGGGCAGTGCGCTAAACATCCCCCTCGATCCGTTTACCGAGGACGACAGCTATCTGGAGACGTTCGAGCGCGTGGTGCCGTTTGCTGTGGAACGCTATGCGCCGGATGTGCTCGTGGTGCAGTGCGGCGCCGATGCGCACTTTAGCGATCCGCTCGCCGACCTGCTGCTCACCACCCACGCCTACGACGCAATGTTTGCGCAGCTTCTGAACTTGGCGGAGGCACACACCGAGGGGCGTGCGCTCTTTACGCTCGGCGGCGGCTATCAGCCCGATGCCACCGTGCGCATCTGGGCATTGCTGGTGCATCATGTGCTGGAGGCCGAACATCCCACTGACCTCCCTGCCGACTGGCTCGACCGCTGGAATGACGAGAGCGAGGCTGCCCTTACGCCCACCCTGCACGACAAACCCCGCACCTTCGATATCGAACGCCGCGATGCGATTGAAGCCCAGAACCGCCAGGTCAGCAAGCGGGCGTTGGAGCGCATTGCACCGCTGTGGTATTGATTCTGGGGCATTGTCCCCGTGCCTGGAGCAATGTTCGGTGGTCGCTCTGTGTTGGGTGTAGGGACACGGCGCGCGGTGGTATCTGTTTAGCGTGGTTCCATAACCACCCGGGATATCCGCTTCGCCTCTGATCCCGGGCAAAGGGTTCTTTGCTTACGCTCGTCGCATGGCTCTGCCGTGCGACGCAGGCTGTTCAGGGGCTCTGCCCTGCTCTAACTTGGCCTAAGCACCGGCCCGGAACGTCCGCTCCGCTCCCCGTTCCGGGCTACAAACCGCTAAACAGGCACGAGCGGTGCCTCTACGTGTGGATGTGGGCACATTTCCCCAACAACAAACCGCCCACTGCGCCAGATTGTGGCACAGCGGGCGGGCCTGTTTGGCGACGCAGCGCGTTGTTCACGCGCCGCGACGTATGGTTGTTACTCCAGTTCGCCGGTGCGGCTCAGGAGCGTCCAGCCATCCGCCCAGTTGGCGGTACCGAAAGCGCCGTGGTAGTCTACCGACTGGTAGGCACCGTTTACACCGGGTCGGTCAAACTCGCTGGGCTCTGCCGGGGCAGTCGTGGCTTCGCCCGCGGCCAGCGGATTGAACGAGACGATGAGGCCATCTTCGTCGCGGTTGATGCTTGTGATCGGCAGTTCGGTGCCGAACAGGTTGCCTTCCTCCCGCAGATAATCGGCCAGGTTGGTGCGGAAGTCTTCACCGCCGTCGCCATCGCCCGTCAGCTGGATGATGTCTTCGAAGGTCGTGGCTTCCGGGTCGAAGTCCGGGCCGATGTTCCACCACAGATTGCTCTCGTAGCGGAGTTCATCGGCCAACCAGCGCTCGCGGCTATCCTCGCCTGAGCCGAGGTCTTCAATCTGCAGCCCCGCGTTGAGGCGTGCATCCATAAAGACCGAGCCGAAGTACGACGTAGCGTTATTGTCGCGATGGATGATGAAGGGGTCGTTTCCGTCGCCTGCCACGTCTGCATCTGCAAGCTCGGGGCCAATGCCGATGTAGGTGGCATTAGCTACGCGAATGTCGGCAATGGGCGTTCCATCTTCCGGATCCGTACCGCCGTCTTGCTCGGCAATACGACCCGCTTCATCGCCGGCTTGCACCGCGAGCCAGAACTGGTTGCTGCCGCGGTAGCCTTCGTCCATGTCGAAGGAGTCATCGGAGGCCCAGGCCGCAATCATGTGACGTTGGTTGACGGTTCCGCCGAACCACTCAAAGCCGTCGTCGTCGCTGGCGTAGGACTCGACATATTCGATGGTCGAGCCGTTACCAACGCCGCCCAGCGTAAGGCCCTGAATCTCGTCGCCGTTCCCCAGTTGCGTGCCGGTGTGGCGAATGGATACGAAGCGGAAGACGCCGATGTCGTGGTCGTCGTTGTCTCCGCCATAGAGCGTGCGCTCATCGCCCGGTACGCCCTCAATGTTGGTTTCGCCCGGCGTCGAGTTCAGCCCGGCATCGCCGAGCAGAATCACGCCGCCCCACTCGCCGCGGGTTCCGCGTCCGAGACCGATGTCATCGGCCGGAGCGGTATCGGGGGTGACAGGGTCAGCTTCTGCGGTGAAGATGATCGGGTCGGCCTGGGCCGGATCGGCGCTATCCGGATTGCCATCCGCAAAAATCTGCCCGCCCCGCGTCACAATAAGCGCAGCAGCGTTCTCGCCCGATCCAGCCATGCCTTTGATGATCGTGCCCGGCTCAATGTTGAGCGTCTGATTTTCGAGCACGAAGACGAAGTTGTCAAGTTTGTAGACGTTGTCGTTGGTCCACGTGACTTCGTTGACCTCGCCGCCATCTTCGTTGGTGTATCCGATGCCAAGGTCTTCCTCGTCATCCGATACGGTGATTTCGGTGACACCGTCGTCTGTTTCAGTGGTGTCGTAGGTGGCTACCTCAAACGGCTCAGGATCGTCGTCGTCATCGTCATCGTCGCCGACCGGGTTGTCGTCATCGCATCCAGCGAGTACGAGCATGAAAACCAGTGCCGTCATGCTCAAGATTCGGTACCACGCCGTGCGAGACGGGCGGTCAGGTGTCGTTGAGAAAAATGTCATAGGTGCAGGATACAGAATGAATGCGCAGAATTATGAGGGTGCGGCCTGTTTTTGTTTTGGTAACATGCCGCCTTGAACCACCGAAGGGACGCGCCACAATGGCTGCGTCCCTTCATTAGGTGGATGTTTAAGGCCCAGCGTGTGCGGTGTAGGGCACCCCGGCCAGGCACGAGGTACAAAAGGATGAAATACAAGCGTGCAATTAGAGTCCGTACGATACGCCAACCGACACCGTGCGCCCAATGGGGTTGCGGTCGTTGACAAAGGTGGTGCCGCCAAACGACTGCGACGTGACGTACTCAGCATCCAGCACATTCTTGACCGAGGCCTTGAATGTGATGCCGTGCATCAACGCCTGCGAGGCCGTTACGTCGAGCGTGCCGCGGGCTTCTTCGAAGATGTCGAGCCCGTTGCGCGTTACCGTATCAAGACGATCGCCAAAGCGGTTGTAGAGAACGTTGAGACTGGTTCCACTGTCAGGGTTTTCGTAGCTCACGTTCAGGTTCACCAGATACGGCGACTGCCCTTGCAGCTGGCGGGTTGTGCTGGGATCGTCGTCGAAGGCGCGGATTGCGGTAAGCTCTTCTTCGCTGCGGTCTACTTCCGACTGAACAAGCGACATATTCGCTCCTATTTGCACGTGACGTAGCCACGGGGCCAGGCGGTCGAGCTTCGTGCGTGCTTCAACTTCGAGCCCATAAACGGTAGCGCTTGACTTATTCAGGTACTCTACGACCACGTCCGAGCCCGCCGCCTCGGTGTCAATGGTGCGCTCAATGGGATCAGTAAACGACTTGTAGAATCCGCCGACCGAGAGCAGTTCGCCCCCACGCATGAACCATTCCCAGCGCAGGTCCAGGTTGTGAATGCGGGTGCGGGTAAGTTCGGGGTTGCCGATTTCGATGTAGTCGCCAATGAAGCTAAAGGAGCTAAACGGCGCGAATTCTCGGAAGGAGGGGCGCGCCAGGGTGCGTCCGTAGGCCGCCCGCAGGTTCATGGCAGGCTGCACCTCCCACACCAGATTGGCAGAAGGGAGCAGATCGGTGGTTTCGAACTGCCCAGCGCTGCTTCCGTCGGTCGTAGCAATCGACATATCGGTGCGTTCGACACGCACCCCGCCAATGAACTCCAGGTTTTCGACCCCAGGCACGGGCAGCTCGGCCATCGCAAAGCCAGCGTACACGTCCTGGTCGCCGTCGTAATTGCCCGAGGGCTGCGTGCGGTCGAGTATGTACGTGCCAAAGCGATTGCGTCCTCGCAAATCGTCTCCCACCTGACCGGCCTGTTCATTGATGTACCCATTTGGGCTGCCCTGAAAGCGCGCTTCGTCGCTCAGATGCTCGAAGCGGCGCTCCCGGAATGTGCGAGACCGGAGCGCGAACTGGCCGCCCGACTTAAACTGCGCCTCGCCCACCGGAAGCGTAAGCGTAGCCTTCGCCGACTGGTTGTCTTCGGTCAGGTCGCGGAAGTAGCGCGTGGGGCCCAGGTAGATGGAGCGCGAGATGCCGAATGTGGTGTCGGCCCCAGCGGTCGAGAATTGGTTTGCAAAGAAGCGGTAGTCGGGCTCTTCGCGGGTCGTTTCGGCGAGCGAGGCCGACCATTCGGCCCGGAGCCCCTCATCGCCAAACTGATGCGTACCCCGCAGCTCCGCCGACCGCACCGTACGTTCGGTCGTGCGCAGCGCCCGCGTCTGGAATACCTGATCGCCGCTCAGGTCGCGCGGCAGTGCTCCGGACTCAAAGCGCGCCTCTTCTTCAAGGCCCGAATTGTAGAGCAGACGCGCCCCGAGTTCGTGATTCGGCGTAAGCTGGAACGCCGCTCCCACAAACCCGCTCCACATCGTCTCCTCGACGCCCTTCTGCGTCGTAAAGTCGGAATTGGGATTCAGCGTCTCTGACGACACGCCCACCTGCTGAAACCGCGCAGTGGTTCCATCCGAAAAGCCCTCGAACGAGCGATCGTACGAGAATGAGCCGATCACGCCCAGCGCGCGCCCATTGAGCACCTCAAACTGATTGCCTGTCGCAATCTCGATGCTCTGGTTCCCTAAAACAGACTCTTCGGCGGGTATGATGGGCGTAGCAAATGCCTGGGTGGCTGCGTCAAGTTGAGCAGCTTTCTCGTCATCGTTAAACACTTGCCCCAGACTTGACGGCAGTTCACCTTGTGCAGCGCTGGGTACGGAGTCGAGCCCCTCGGTCGGACGCAGCACGTCGCCGCCGAGGCCCACTTCGGTGTTGAAGGAGGAAGAAAGGGAGACGTTGAAGAAGAACTCTTCCGGAAGCGCCTTCGTCGCAATGTCGATCGACCCACCCGTAAAGTCGCCCGCCCGGTCGGGCGTAAAGGTTTTCGTGGCAACGATGTTGTCGATGATATTCGACGGGAAGAGATCCAGCGCTACGCTGTTGCCGTCGGGGTCGGAGCTGGGCAGGTTGGTGCCGTTGAGTTGTGCGTTTACGTAGCGCCCTTGCAGCCCGCGCATGTTTACGTACTTGCCTTCGAGCACCGATGCGCCCGTCACCTTGCTCATGGCGTCTGCGGCGTTACCGGCCCCCGAGCGGCCAATGGCCTCCGCGCTGATGGCATCGCTGACGCCCGAAGCGCGCTGGCGCTGCCGCAGCAGTCCCGCCTCAGAGTTGCGAGCAGCCTGTGCTGAAACCGTCACCTCGCCGAGTTCACGGGTTTCGGAGGTGAGGTCGATGTCGAGACGGGTCGTTTCTCCGGCTTCCACCGTAACCCCTTCAACGGTCTTGGACTGGTAGCCGGTGTACGAAAAGCGCATGTCGTACTCGCCTGGCTCCAGATTGGTGAGGCGGTAGCGGCCTTCCAGGTCGGCAGCAGCGCCTTGCGTGGTGCCTTCAATGGCCACCGTGGCCCCAATCAGCGGGTCGCCCTGCCCGGCATCTACCACCACCCCGGCAATCGTACCGGTCTGGGCGGATGCGACATGCACCCCAGCGCAGAAAAAGAGAAGTGCAAACGTTGTAGCGAGCGTTGTAACCAGATACCGCACAGTATATCGGGACATACGAGGCATAGCGTGAGCGCATCACGGCTGGACATGGTGAGCCCGCTGTGATGCACCGCCCAACATAAGGGCGCAATGTTATCTCACGATTTCCTTTGCATAGCGCTTGTGTTACGACCAGCTCACCCATTCACGCACATCCCTCAATGTGACGATGGGGGCCGTGCGGGCGGCTATGTGAATCCCTGGGGACCTCCGTGTTGCTCCACCCGATCGATCTGCAACGCGGCGTTTCCCACACACCTGTACTCAACCGTCCCCAAGTGCGCTACATCGATATGCGTTCCTCTTGCTCCTGGTCGTGCGTTGTGGCCACACTCGCTGTGGCCGCACTACTGCTTGTTGGAGGCCCGACCGCTGCTGCTTCTCCCGCATCGCCCCACAGCGCACCTGCTGCCCTCGCCGACACAACGAACCACCCCCCGCCTCCTGATTACGGCGACCACGAATGTGCCGATAATCTGGCGGGATGCGCGGTCGGCGTGGCGCTCTATACCCTGTTTGCCCCCGCCTTCAACGCGCTCTTCTCGGATGCACGCATCGCGGCAGCAGGCGGGTCGGCGGCCGCGCTGAGTCTGCGTGTGGGGCGCACCCTGCGCTACGACTCGGGCGCAAGCCCGGCGGTCTTTCCGTATGTAGCGGTGGGCATGCGCTCGCAGCAACTCGCCCAGCCCGATCCCGCACTCCACGTCGAACGCGTGTTTCTGGAGACGGCGGTCGGGCTCCGCTCCCCCGTTCACACCTGGACCCCGGGCGGCGCGGACTGGCTCCATCGCATTCGCCTGGATGCCGAGGCGCAGTGGCTCCACCGCGGCAGCACGCACGACCACCTGTGGCTCGAAGCCGCTCCCGGCCTCATGACAACGAGCGGCGCCTCCACCCGACTGGTGCTGGCCCCCACGCTCTCCGTCGCCCTCGCCGGACCGCGTCAGGGCCTGGTGCGCCCTGGACTGACCCTGGGCGTGCATTGGTGATAGAAGTACTTATCTATGACAGTTACCGTCGATATGAGACTGCAATAGTGTAACTCTCACATCAAAGAAAGGGTATACAA
>NZ_JAWOAR010000064.1:0-18470 GCF_046498435.1 Longimonas sp.
GTTCTCACATTGAGCACTGCCCTCTCCCCAAAGTCATCCCGGACGAAGCGGAGCGGAGATCCGGGATCTTCTTCGGGGTACCAAGCTCTCCTCAAACAAAATCGCCACGGATGACCAGGTAACGCACTTTCACTGTCCTACTTAGCTCCCCGGGGGAGAGGAGACAGAGGTGAGGGGGATGGGCCTGCAAAAACAAGCGCTTGGGGAGGTAAGATGCGGGAAGCGATTCCATCATCATTTCGAACCAGCACACCCATAGCCGGAGACTGCTTGTGCCCCCGGCGGTCTGTGCGCATCCCCCCCTCAGTCGCTGGCGCGACAGCTCCCCGCTTCAGGGGAGCGGGTTTGGGGCTTGACCTTCTTTCCTCGCACCTCAAGGTCATCCTGACGCCCCCGGCGGAAGGATCTCAACGCCCACCTCGCAACGTAGGGCATGACCTTCGGTGGAAGCCGGTAGACCCCGGATCAAGTCCGGGATGACGTGACCGGAAAGACGCTCCCTTCTCCGGGGCCGGCTCACGCGCTCGGACAGGTATGAAACCACGCTAAACAGGTACTGCAGCGCACTGCGTCCCTACACAAGGTATGGAGCAATGCGTGTCGTTGACGATTAGCTGTTTTTCGCCTTGATCAACTCGACCGCCTCCTCCATCGTGATGTCTTCGATGGTTTGGTCGTCGCTGAGCGAGGCATTGGTGCCGCTGTGCTTGACGTAGGGCCCGTAACGCCCGTCCCACACCTCAATCGTCTTGCCGGTTTCGGGGTGCTCGCCGAGCACGCGCTGCGGTTTGTTCTTCGCCTCTTTCTTCTCGATGAGCGCCATCGCGCGCTCCAGGTCGACCGTGAGCACGTCGTCGCTCTTTTTGAGGGAGGCGTAGGTATCCTTCGCTCCGGATTTGCGGTGACGCACAAACGGACCGTAGCGTCCAATTCCGGCCTCGATGGGATTGCCGGTTTCGGGATGCTCGCCCAACTCACGCGGCAGATTCATGATCTTGAGTCCCAGCTCGAAATCCACCTCGGCAGGGTCTACACCGGGCGGCAGCGACACGCGTTTCGGCTTGCCGGGCTGATCGTCCTCGCCCAACTGCATGTATGGGCCGTACGGCCCCGACTTCAGCAGCACGGGCATGTCGGCGTCGGGATGGATGCCGAGCGAGCGGTCGCCTTTGTTGGCTTCTTCCAAAATGTCTTTGAGCTTCTGGCGGGTGGTGTCGCCCGGCGCAAGGTCTTCCGGCAATGAAGCCGTGACGGTGTCTTCGGGGTCGTCGCTCTCTTCGAGCGGGCCTTCGACGTACGGTCCGTAGCGGCCTACGCGCACCACATACGGATCCCACTGCTCAGAGAAGTCGATCGTAGAGATGGCACGCGGGTCGATCTCTTCCTGACCGTCTTCCACGCGCGGCTGTACGCCGCCTTCGCCTAGGAAAAAGTCGCGCAGGTAGGGCTCTGGGTCTTTCTCACCAGTAGCGATGTGGTCGAGAATCTCCTCCATCTCGGCAGTGAAATGCACATCGACCAGCGGGTCAAACTGCGCCTCCATCAGGTTATTCGTGGCAAACGCCGTAAACGTGGGCACGAGCGCACTGCCCTCCTTGCGCACGTAGCCGCGCCGTTGAATGGTGCCAATGATGGATGCGTAGGTCGAGGGGCGCCCAATGCCTTCCTCCTCCAGCATCTTCACGAGCGAGGCCTCGGTGTAGCGCGAGGGCGGCTTCGTTTCGTGGCCCACCGGCTCCAGCGATCGTACGTTCAGCCCCTGGTCGTTGGTGCGGGCGGGGACCGACTCGTCGCCGACCGACAGGTCGGGCAGCGGCCGTTCGCGGTCTTCGAGGTCGGCTTCGGGGTCGTCGCTGCCTTCGACGTAGGCGCGCAAAAAGCCGGGAAACAGAATGGTCTTGCCCGAGGCGCGGAAGCGGGCCACGTCGTCGCTGCCTGCATCAATGTACACGTTGGTGTACTGGATGCGCGCGTCGGCCATCTGCGTAGCCACGGTGCGCTCCCAGATGAGGTCGTAGAGCCGCTTCTGCTGACCCGACAGCCCGATTTCGTCGCTGGTCTTCATCTCGTTCCCTGCGGGACGAATGGCCTCGTGCGCTTCCTGGGCGCTGTCGGACGAGGTGTATGTGCGCACGCTGTCGCTTAGGTAATCGCTTCCGTAGCGCGTTTCAATCGAGGAGCGGCTGGCGGCAATCGCCTCCTTCGACAGGTTTTTCGAGTCGGTACGCATGTACGTAATGTGGCCGTTCTCGTACAGCTTCTGCGCTACGCGCATGGTGCGGTTGGCCGTAAATCCGAGCTTGCGGCTGGCCTCCTGCTGCAACGTAGAGGTGATGAACGGCGGCGGCGGATTCTTGGTGCGGGTGCGGGTCTTCACATCCGCCACGCGCCACGGCTGGGTGGGCAGCGTGTCGGCAAGGGTCGTAGCCTGATCTTCCGAAAGCAAGAGCACGTCCTTACCTTCTTCGAGATCGTCTTTCAGGCGCCCCGTGTCCTGGTCGAAGTCGCGGCCCTGCGCCAGGCGCACATCGTTCAGATGCGTCATGTCGGCATCGAACGGAATGCCCGCTTTGGCGAGCTGGGCCTTCAGGTCCCAGTAGGTGGCGGGCACAAACGTGATGCGTTCTTTCTCGCGCATCACCAAGAGGCGTACCGCCACGCTCTGTACGCGTCCGGCAGACAGCTTCGGCTTGATCTTGCGCCAGAGGAGCGGCGAGATCGTGTAGCCCACCAGGCGGTCGAGGATGCGGCGGGTTTGCTGGGCTTCCACCAGGTTTTCGTCGATGTCGCGCGTGTTTTCGAGGGCGGCCTCGATGGCCTCCTGCGTGATCTCGTGGAAGACCATGCGCCGCACAGGTATATCCGGATTCAAGACCTCCAGCAGGTGCCATCCAATCGACTCGCCTTCGCGGTCTTCATCCGTAGCGATGTAAAGCTCATCGGCGTCGTCGAGCGCTTTTTGCAGTTGTTTGACGACATCGCGCTTCTTTTTAGAGATGACATAGAGCGGCTCGAACCCGTTGTCGATACGCACGCCCAGCCGCGACCACTCCTCGTCTTTGTATTTCGCGGGGATCTCGGAAGCAGAGGCAGGCAGGTCACGAATATGCCCCATACTGGCCTCAATCTGATACCCGCTTCGGGGCAGAAAATTACGGATAGTGCGGGCTTTGGTGGGCGATTCAACGACAACTAATCGCTTCATGAAGCGGAGGGAAAGTCAAACTCGATACGATACGCAAATTGCGTCTTGTGCACGCCTTGGCAACTTCAGGCGTTCCGTACGGGTCCGTCAACGTCGTGTGCCCCGCACTGAAAACAAACCCCTGCCCCTCATGCAAAACGAGAGGAGCAGGGGAAAAAAATCCCGAAGCACAAAGTCGATTCGGGCAGTGTGTTTGTACGGCGTTAGGCGTGGGCTGTCTTGGCCTCGGCGGGCACCTCCTCGGTACTCACTTCTGCGTCAAGACTCAACTCAAGCGAGTCCTCACCCAGGAAGTGGTCGATGTGGTGGGCCCGGTCTTCAGCTTTGGTCAGCACCTTCTCAAGCTGACGCTTGGTACCGTGATCGCCGTGCTCCAGCGCTACATCGATCGTGTCGCGCACCAGCGAGGAAAGTGTTGCCTCAGCGCGCAGGTCGTGCTTCAACATGTCGCGCAGGCGATACGTGCCTTCTGGCTCATGCGTTACATGCGAGAGCGCCGACTGGTTGGTGGGCGCGCACGTTGGGATGCCGCCCAGCGCTGTGATACGCTCGGCAATGCGGTCAATGTACTTGTGGAGCTCGGTGTAATGCTCCTCAAAGAACAGGTGCAGATCGCGGAACTGCGGGCCTTCCACCAGCCAATGATGCTTGTGGTACTGGTGGTACATGCTCCACATGGTCGATTGAATCTCGTCGAGCTTCGGGAGCAGGGCTTCCACAGCTTCGTCCGAGATCTCAACCGGATTCTCCTCGATCATTTGCTGCGGGCGCCACGGCTCGCCGTATTCATTCTGGCGGTCTTCTGGGGTTACAGGCGTTGATCCTTGCATAGCAGTTGGGCGTGTTTTGTGAGGAGAGGGCGTATGTGTGTTGGGTGGGCCTGAAGGTGCAGCTTAGCAGCCATGCGCTACAGCCTGACCCTAATTGTATTATAGTACACGTGCAAACGGGGTGCCAAGACCCCCGTGTTAGATACACGTAACACCGACTTGCGAATTTGTAACACCCCTGGTGCGTGTAGCGTCTGAAGGGCGCTTGTGGCGCGAAAAGTCGATCGCAATTTAATGCACTGGGGCGTATGTTGTAGCAACCTCTGTTATTCTGTCGGACCAACCTGCCAATTTACGTATGCTATTTCGTCTGATACGCTCAACCGTAGCTTGGGGGTGCGCAGGTGCTGCCGGAGCGGTTACGGCGTACTACCTCACCGAAACGGCGCGGGGCACCACAAGCGGTGCTCCCGGATACACCAAAGCCCTTTCGACGCTTGGCAAAACCACTGGCGGATCGATGCGCGAGGGGGTCTTCGTGCTCGGCGCTACCGCTGCTGTGAGCGGAGCGCTTGCCTATCGAATTGTTAGTCCTCCGGCGCTTGCGAACAATGAAGGGCACGCGTCGGAGACTACGGATGCAGCGGCCGATTCTGCGTCCGAAGAGCCGGCCTCAACGTCTGAAGACGAAGTGGCATAGCCGGGTGGTACTGTCGTATCCCCCAACAGCTCTTTCCTAAACGCCATGAACCACAAAACCGGGACGCTGCTCCAGAATGGGCGTCGTCTCGGCCTGTGGAGAACCGCAATCGGTGCGGATTACGCAAATGCGTTCAGTCCGGTAAGGTCTTGCCCCACCACGAGCGTATGCACCTCGTGCGTGCCTTCGTAGGTGATGACCGATTCAAGGTTGGCCATGTGGCGCATGACGGGATAGCGGCTCGTTACGCCGTCTCCGCCGAGCACCTGGCGGGCCGAGCGGGCCACCTCCAGCGCCATCTCGCAGTTGTTGCGCTTGGCCATGGACACCTGCTGAGGACGCATGGTGCCGTCGTCTTTGAGCGTGGCCAGACGCCAGTTCATAAGCTGCGCGCTTGTGATGGACTGCGCCATCTCGACCAGGCGCTCTTGTATCAGCTGAAACTGTCCAATGGGCTTGCCGAACTGGGTGCGGTTCATGGCGTGCTGGCGGGCCGCGTCGTAGCAGGCCTGGGCGGCGCCCACCACGCCCCACGCAATGCCGAACCGCGCCTGCGTGAGGCACGACAGCGGCGCGCCAAGTCCCTTGGCCTCGGGCAGGCGATTGCTGGCTGGGATCCTAACGTCGTTCAGGATGACTTCGGAGGTCACCGCCGCGCGCAGCGACCAGGTGTCGTCAATCGGAGGCGTTTCGACGCCGGGGCGGTCGAGCTCGACCAAGAAGCCGCGTACCACATCGTCTTCGTCTTTGGCCCAGATTACGGCAACATCGCCAATGGAGGCGTTGGTCGACCAGCGCTTGTGGCCGTTGAGCACGTAGTGGTCGCCCTGCTTTACGGCGCGGGTTTCCATGCCGCCCGGGTTGGAGCCATGATTGGGCTCGGTGAGACCGAAGCAGCCGATCTTTTCGGCCTGGGCCAGCGCGGGCAGCCACTGCTGTTTTTGCGCCTCGCTACCGTATCGCCAGATGGGATACATGACGAGCGAGCCCATCACCGAACAGAACGAGCGCAGTCCCGAGTCGCAGCGCTCCACTTCCTGCATCATCAGGCCATACACGATGTTGTTGTGTCCGCCGCCGCCATACTCGGCAGGCAGGTGCGGACCGATAAGGCCGAGCCGGGCGAATTCCGGAATCAGGTGCTTGGGAAAGGAGCGGTCGTGCGCATACGACTCGATGTTGGGCTCCACCTCGTTTGTGATGAATGTGCGGACGGCATCGCGTTGGGCCCGCTCTTCGTCGGAGAGCAGGCCATCCACATCAAAGAAATCGACCGGTGCAAAGTCGGCAGCGCGGTAGGTATCGCTCTGCGAAATAGCAGGAGCGGAGGTAGGCGCTTCAGTAGCAGGAGCAGAAGAGGGCATACGACAGAGGGGTTCGTGAGTAGATACAGGACACGGCGGATGAACTACCGCCCGGTATGAGGCATATATGCGGAAGCCGTTGCGCATGAACAAGGTAACGGCTCCGTTCGATAAACCCCTACCGCTTCACGAAGTTTACCTGTGCTCATGACACTTCTTCGCCGCTGCATTGGAACTGCTCTGCTTGTTGCCCTACTCGGGGCGCTGTGCATTCCCACCACTGCGCATGCTCAGGAGCAACCCCGTGTGGGACTTGGGTTTAACACGCTCATTAGCACCGAAGATGGATTTGGGCCGGGTGTGCGGCTGCGGGTGTCCTCGCCGGTGAACCGTGATCTGTCGGTGGCCATTGGTTCAGGCTTTACGGGATACGTGTTGGGCGGGCGTGACGAAGCCGCGTACGCGGTTGATCCGCAGGTATCGCTTATCGTAACCCGCACTGATACCCCCACGCAGGGCACGTACTTCATGGGAGGCGCCGGTGCTTACCTGCCTATCAACACTGAAGATAGCAATGCCGCCCCAACGATCCATCTGGGCATGGGGCGCGTGTGGATGCTGCAAGACACTTCACTGTTTGCCGAGTTCGACCCGGCACTTGTTATTGGCGAATCGGCAGCAGCCGGGCTGTTCTCTTTCCGTTTCGGCGTTATTTTTTAGGGAGATGCGCAGGAACTGCCTGAACACAGCTACACTGTATCCATGACGGCCTGCGCGCGCTCCGATGTCTGCGGCTCTTGGGTTGGAACGTACTCGGGATGCGCATGCTTCGTGATGTAGTGGTCAAGATATGACGCCGCCACCTCGGCCTCCTCTTCGGCACTGCACAGGTAGTATTCTTGCTTGTACGGCTTTTCCCACTGACTCGGGAAAAACAGCGTGCGATACTGCGGGGTTGACAGCCCAAGCACCTTGCCCGCCTCATTCCACAGCCGACCGCCGGTATGAAAGCCGCCGTGCAGCAGCAGTTCGCGTTCGGTGTACGTGCCTGCCTCTAAGAGCACGTGCCCGGCAATGCAACATGTGAATCCACGCGGCTCGGCGCCCGTGCTCCTCACAGCCTGTTCGTTGCGAGCAAACGCCCACTGCGCCAGGCAGAAGCGCTCAGGACGGTAGACAATGGTGCGTCGGACGGTCTCCAGCAGTTGAACGTTCATAAACGTCGGGAAGCAAGTGAACGGAGTTGGAATCTCCACAGCACGCATGCAGAACATGTGCCGGGCGGAGCTATGAATTATATGTAGCGCTTTAACGCCTGCCGGGCGCGGTCGTTCGCCAGGTGGCAATCGAAGCGTTGTGCACTGTGTTTACGTATGTTACTTGATGCCCGCACTCATCTCCATCATGCGTTGAATGGGAACCAGGGCTTGCTGGCGTACTGACTCTTCCA
Source organism: Longimonas sp. (assembly GCF_046498435.1). Taxonomy (NCBI): domain Bacteria; kingdom Pseudomonadati; phylum Rhodothermota; class Rhodothermia; order Rhodothermales; family Salisaetaceae; genus Longimonas; species Longimonas sp. The sequence continues at coordinate 7,430 of NZ_JAWOAR010000064.1, forward strand.
TCGTGATTTCGGGCGCTTCGTGCTCCAGGCACAGGTACAGCTTCTCGATGGTGTTGAGCCGCATGTGGGGGCACTGGCTACAGTTGCATCCGCTTTCGGGCGGAGCCGGAATGAGCGTATTGCCGGGGTTGTCTTTTTCCATCTGATGCAAGATCCCTTCCTCGGTGGCCACAATAAACGTGGCGGGCCCATTGTCGCGGGCATAGCGGCGGATCTGACTGGTGGAGCCCACAAAGTCGGCATGCTGCAACACCGCGTCGCGGCACTCGGGATGCGCCAGAATCTCGGCGTCGGGATGCTCAGCCGAACGGCGCAGCAGCTTGCGCTCGCTAAAGGTTTCGTGCACAATACAGACGCCGTCCCAGAGCACCATATCACGCCCGGTTTCGCGTATCAGGTACGCGCCCAGGTTGCGATCGGGCGCAAACAGGATCGGCTCGTCTTCGGGCAGCTGCTCAATGATGTGTGCTGCGCTCGACGAGGTACAGATGATGTCGCTCAGCGCCTTCACCGCCGCCGAACTGTTTACGTACGTGATGACCGTGTGGTCGGGATGTTGCTCGCAGAACGCCTCGAACTTATCGGGCGGACACGTATCGGCCAGCGAGCAGCCGGCGTTTAGGTCGGGCAGCAGCACTGTTTTTTCGGGATTCAGAATCTTCGCCGTCTCCGCCATAAAGTGAACGCCGGCGAAAACGATGATCTCCGCATCGGTGTTAGCGGCCTCCCGCGCCAGACCCAGCGAGTCGCCCACAAAATCGGCCAGGTCTTGAATGGCCGACTCCTGATAGTAGTGCGCCAGCAGAATAGCGTTCTTGGCCGACTTTAAGCGTTCGATTTCGGCATACAGATCGAGACCAGAATCTACCGGCGCATCAACAAAACCAAGCGCCGGGTTGGCAAGGGTAGAAGCAGGCATGAGAAGGAGTGGGGGTGTCGAGGAAGGCGCCGCTACGAGGCGGAATCGAAGGCAGAATCGGGGAGTGTAGTTTCATGCAGGCGGCCATGCTCCAGCCGCAGCACGCGGTCGGCAATAGCAGCAAGCGCTGGGGTGTGGGTTACAAGCACAAAGGTTTGTCCGGTTTCGCGGCGCAAGGTTTCAATCTCGTTATGCAGCGGGGCCGCCGTGCGTGCATCGAGGTTGCCTGTGGGTTCGTCTAAGAGCACCAGATCGGGCGCATTCATGAGCGCACGGGCAATGGCCACGCGCTGTTTTTCGCCACCAGAGAGCGTAGCGGGTTGCTGGGCAGCGCGGTCGGCGAGTCCGAGCATATCAAGGAGCGCCCGAGCCCGCTCGTTTGCCTCGCTTATGGGGCGCCCCTGAATCCGCGCGGGCATGGTCACGTTCTCCAGCGCGTTAAACTCGGGCAGCAGGTGGTGAAACTGAAAGACAAAGCCAATGGTCTGATTCCGAAACGTCGAAAGCGCTTCGTCATCCATGGTAAACACGTCGCGTTCGCGAATACGCACAGTGCCGCTGGTAGGCCGGTCGAGTCCGCCTAAAATGTGAAGCAACGTGCTCTTTCCGGATCCGCTCTCGCCCATGACCGCCACAATTTCGCCGGATGCAACCTGCACATCCAGGTCGTGCAGCACCGTGAGCTCCTGGGGCGTATCCGCACCGAAGGTTTTGGTAAGACCCGAAACGTCAACCAGGGGAGCAGACATAGGCAGGCAGAAGGCAGGGCAAGAGGCCGTTACTCGTCGCGTTCGATGCCGTACTTGTTGAGCTTGTTGTAGAGGTGCGACCGCTGAATGCCAATCGTTTCGGCGGTCTGGCTCACGTTCCAGTCGTGCTCATCCAGCTTGTGTTGAATGAACAGCTTCTCGAACTGATCGCGTGCGTCGCTAAACGCGTCGTAGGTATGGATCAGGTCGTAGGTAGGCCCGCTACTGGAGGTTTGCGGACCCATGCAGCGCTGCACGTCATCGGCATCGACGGTGTCGCCATCGGTCAAGATAAGAATGCGCTCCAGTACGTTGTGCAGCTCGCGCACATTGCCGCGCCACTCGTAGCGTTGGAGCGCTTTGAGGGCGTCATCCGACAGTGTTTTCGGGGGGATGCCATTGCGCTGCGCCAGGCGGTCGGCCATGTGCTCGGTGATGAGCGGGATGTCGCCCCGCCGTTCGCGCAGAGGAGGCACGTCGATCAGGATGACGCCGATGCGATGATACAGATCTTCGCGAAAGTTACCCTCCTCGATCTCTTCTTGTAGATTCTTGTTGGTGGCCGCAATGACCCGCACATCCACCTCAACGGTTCGCGTGCCGCCCACGCGCTGAATCTTGTGCTCTTGCAGCACGCGCAGCACCTTGGCCTGGGCTGAGAGGCTCATGTCGCCAATCTCGTCGAGGAAGAGCGTGCCGCCGTGGGCCTGCTCAAATTTCCCGATGCGCTGCTGCGTGGCTCCGGTGAAGGCGCCCTTTTCGTGTCCAAAAAGCTCGCTCTCGATGAGTTCGCTGGGAATGGCTGCGCAGTTGACCTCAACCATGGGCTCGTCGCTCCGGTTAGACTTGCGGTGCACCCAGCGGGCTACGAGTTCCTTTCCGGTTCCGTTTTCGCCCGTGATGAGCACGCGGGCCTCGGTCGGGGCCACGCGGTCAATGGTATTCTTGATATCGGCAATGGCCGGACTCTCCCCTACGATGGGTGTTAGGTCGCCCGTGCTTGTTTCGGTGATGGTCTGGCGCATGCGGCGATTCTGCGTTTCGAGTTCGCCGCGGTCGAGCGCATTGCGCACCGTAAGCAGGAGCCGGTTCAGGTCGGGCGGCTTCTCGATGAAATCATAGGCGCCCAGCTTGGTGGCCTCTACCGCGGTTTCGACGGTGCCGTGCCCGCTAATCATGACCACGGGCAGATTGGGACGCTCGGTGCTGAGGGTTTCCAGCACCTCCATGCCGTCGCGTTTGGGCATTTTTACGTCGAGGAGCACCAGGTCGTACGAATGGGACTGGGCCATGTCGAGCGCCTCTTCGCCATCGGAGGCCTGCTCAACGGTGTAGTCTTCGTACTCCAGAATCTCGCGCAGCGTGCGTCGGATGCTGGCCTCGTCGTCAACTACGAGAATCGTGGCCATAACGTTATGGTAGCGGGAAACGCAAGAGAGTAACCGACCAAGTACAGACCGCCTGTAAAGAAACAGCGGTCCAGGCCGTCAGGTGCACGTTGCCACCCATGTGCACAACAACGACCCTACGTGCTACGATGCCGACTGTGCTTGTTTGGCTTCGACCCGAGCCAGGTGGCGCTCCACCTCTTCCGCCTGGGGCGAGTCGGCGTAGTCGTCTTGAATTTTGGCATACGCGCTCCGTGCATCCGAGAGGTTACTGGCCTGCTCATGGGCACGCCCCGCACTGACCAGGTACTGTGGGGAGATGTGACCGCTTTCGGCGTAGGAGGCCGCCTGCTCGTACAGATTTGCGGCTTCAGCATAGTCGCCCCGGTCTTCAAGAATGGACGCTTCGGCAGCGAGGGCACTTGCGCCCACCAGGTCGCGGTCTTCATCGAAGCGTTGCAGGTACGAGAGCGCCTCTTCGGGCATGTCGGTGCGCAGGTACGCATTGGCTACGTAGAACGTGGCCAGGTTTCCAGCGTCGGTGCCGCTGTAGGTGTCTGCAATTTCGAGCAGCCCCATACGGTCTTCCGTTCCTTGCAGGGCGCGTTCGTAATCGCCCGAAGCGTACACACGCTCAATCTGGCCCAGGTGCTCTTGCGCCTCCGCCTCGGTCTGTTGCGCATTCCACAGGTAAAACCCAACGGCTGCAAGCACCACGATCAGTCCCGCGCCGGCAGCGTATATGGTCTTCTTGTTCTCCTCGAAGAAGAGAATGCTGCGGGCGTACAGATCGATAATCGAGTTGGAGCGCAGCTCTTTACGACGCGAGGAAGTTTCAGGGGTCTTAAGCGCAGACATACAAGACAGACGGTTCAACAGAAAGATAATTACGCGAAGCACGCGGGCACAGCGCGACTCACATCAGCTCATGTCGAGCAATATGAAAGCCCAGAGAGCAAAGGCACATGCTCTCTGAGTGCCATGAATGTGGCGGGTATGGCACCCCATAAGCAAGACATGGAAGCAGAGAATGTTTCTGTGGACATTGCGTATGGCATCTCGATTCCAACAGTAGTTGCACCCTTCCTAAATAATTTGCACCTTAGTGTCGGCACAGGCTCTGCACATACGTCCCACAGGTCCACGCGCCCCAGACTGCCCAGAGATGCGCTGTATGGAGCCTCCCTGTAGTAGTGATCAGTGCCACGTGCAGCCCCCTCCTAAAGGATACACTGAACATTGCGTATCCGTACGGGTGCATGTTGTGGTGCATGCAGCGCTCAGAAGTTGTTCAATTTAGGCGCTGCGCACTGTAGTATGCCGCAGCATTGGCCCAAGCATCCCACAACAAGGCCGGTTGGCGGCGCATCGGGTGCAGTGTCGGGGGCGTCTTGTCGTATAGAGGCGCACTCATAGCATTGCCCTTTGCATCCTCAATGATTTCTCACCTAAGACCATCTCACTCATGGCTACTACACTCGGTATCAACGGATTTGGCCGCATTGGCCGTCTGGTACTGCGCTCTATTGTGGAGCGAGGCGATACGGACTTTGAGATCGTGGGCATCAACGATCTGACACCAGCTGCTACCCTGGCGCATCTGATGCAGTATGACTCGGTTCATGGCACGCTGGATGCGGACGTTTCGCATACCGACGATAGCATCACCGTTGGCGACATTACCTTCCCCGTATTCAACGAAAAAGACCCGGCGAACCTGCCGTGGGACGATGTAGGATGCGATATCGTCATCGAATCGACGGGACTGTTTCGCACGCGCGAGGACGCTGGGAAGCACCTGGAAGCGGGTGCCAAAAAAGTGATCATCAGCGCCCCAGCGAAAAGCGAGATCGATGCTACCGTCGTGCTTGGCGTCAATGAAGACGCATTGACTGGTGATGAGGAGATCATCTCCAACGCCAGTTGCACGACCAACTGTCTGGCGCCCATGGCAAAGGTCATTGACGATGCCTTCGGCCTGAAGCACGGCTTGATGACCACGATCCACGCGTACACCGCCTCGCAGAACATTCTGGACGGTCCGCACAGCGACCTGCGCCGCGCACGTACCGCCGCTGCATCCATCATCCCCACGTCAACAGGCGCTGCCAAAGCAGTTGGGTTGGTGCTTCCCGAGCTTGACGGCAAACTCGACGGTATGGCCATGCGCGTGCCCATCCCCGACGGCTCCATTACCGACCTTACGGTGCACGTAGACGACGTGCCGTCGATTGAGGCGGTGAACGAAGCCTTCCAGGAAGCAGCCGCAGGCCGTATGAAGGGTGTACTTGAATACAGCGAGGCTCCGCTCGTATCGGCTGACATCATTCACAACCCGCACTCCTGCATCTATGACGCCCCATCGACGATGGTCACGGGCGAGATGATCAAGCTGACGGGTTGGTACGACAACGAATGGGGCTATTCCTGCCGTCTTGCAGACCTGGCTTCCAAAATGGCCTCGCTTTCTTAATGAGCGATTGGCTGCACACGCGCCGGGGCGTCCACCCACGTCCCGGCGATTTTGTTTTCTGCTCGTAACACGTTTCCCCCCTCCGTCATGAAAAAGCTCACCCTCGACGCTGTGAACGTGCAGGGCAAGCGCGTGCTCATTCGCGTCGATTTTAACGTTCCGCTTACTCATAACGATGACACAAACCGCCCTACCGTAGCCGATGACACCCGGATTCGGGCCGCGCTGCCTACCATCCGGCATGTGCTCGACAAGGGCGGAAAAGCCATCCTCATCAGCCATCTGGGTCGTCCCGGCGGATCGCCAGATCCTGACCTGAGCCTGGCCGCGGTGGCCGATCATCTCGACACACTTATTGAGGAGCGGGTGCGCTTCTCCAGCAACACCACCGGCGATGCCGTGCAAGAAGCTATCGACGGCATGGGTACTGGGTGCGTGATCCTCCTCGAAAACACCCGCTTCGATTCGGGCGAGAAAGCCAATAGTGACGAATTCGCAGATGGGCTGGCCGCGCTGGCCGATATTTATGTGAACGATGCCTTCGGCGCTGCGCACCGCGCCCATGCCTCTACCGCTGGGGTAGCCACCCGCGTGCAGCCCGCCGTGATGGGCCGCCTCATGGAAAAAGAGGTCAAGGTGCTTACGCAAGTCCGCGACAACCCCGAATCTCCCATGGTGGCCATTCTGGGGGGGGCCAAAGTATCCGACAAGATGGGTACGGTACGGCGCCTCTCTCAAAACGCCTCGCACATTCTTATCGGAGGCGCCATGACGTACACCTTCATGAAAGCGCTGGGCCAGGATGTGGGCGGCTCACTTGTTGAAGAAGACCGCCTGCAGCAGGCCGAGACCCTGGCCGATGAAGCCGGCTCAGTGCTGCACCTGCCCCAAGACCACGTGTACGCGGCCTCTATTGAAGACGAAACGCCAGCGGGCGTGGCCGAAGGCAGCATTCCGAATGGGCAGTTGGGGCTCGATATTGGTCCGGCCACGGTCAAAGCATACTCCGACTATATTGCCGAAGCCAAAACGATCATCTGGAACGGACCCATGGGCGTCTTTGAAACCGATTCCTTCGCCCAAGGCACCCTGGCGATTGCCGAGGCTGTAGCCGAAGCAACCGACAACGGGGCGTTCTCGGTCGTAGGCGGAGGCGACTCGGTGTCTGCCCTCAACGTGTCGGGCAAGGCAGCCCGCATCAGCCACGTTTCCACCGGCGGGGGCGCCATGCTGCAGTTGCTGGAAGGCGCTTCCCTCCCCGGCGTTGACGCCCTCACCGATGCAGATGTATAACCGCACGTCTGCCCTCTTTGAGTCTGTTTTGAGCTCTTACTTTGGGCTTCGAGCGGCTTCAATGGCCTGCCTCCCCAAACAGGCCCCGAGGCCGTAGGTCCTGCCTGTAGGGCTGCGCAACGAGGCAACCTGTGCCGTCTGCAACGGCGTATGTCCTCACTCTTTTTCTCTTCCCCAACCCCCTGCATTTATGGACCCTATGAGTACGGCATTTTGGCTTCCGCTGGCTGCATCAGCCGGGCGCATTCTCGTTATTCTTACGCTTGCGTTTCTGGGCATCAAAGCTGTCGACCGCCTCATTGATCGGTGGAAACGACGGGTGGAAGACTTGCCGCCACTCAATCCTAAGCGCCAGCGCACCTACACGCTCAGCAGCCTCATTGGATCTACCGCCCGCTACATCGTATGGCCGCTGGCTGTCATTATGGTGCTTAGCGAGCTGAACATGGATATCGGCGCGCTGCTGGCCACCGCCGGTATTGCCGGACTCGCCATCGGCTTTGGTGCGCAGACCCTCGTGCGCGATGTCATCTCGGGCATCTTCCTGCTGTTCGACGACACGCTGCACGTCGGCGATTCGGTGCGCATCGGCAGCGAGGTGGGCACCGTCGAAGAGGTCAACATTCGCCTCATTAAGGTGCGCAAGTTCGACGGCGAAATGCTCATGGTGCCCGCAGGCGAGTTGCGCACCTTCGGCAACCGCAGCATCACCTTTAGCCGTATCGTAGTGCCAGTGGGGCTGTCGTACGAGCAGGATATCGACAGCATCTTGCCCGTTATGCAGCGCGTGGCGGATGCCTGGGTAGCCGAGCAAGACCCTGCCATCTTGGTGGATGAAGAGGCATCCGTCCAGGCCATCAATGAGTTTACAGACTCAACCGTCACTGCCCGTATCGTTATGCGTGTCAAACCCGGCGAGCAGTTCGCTGCCGAGCGGGAGCTGCGCCTGCGCCTGAAGCGCGAATTCGACCGCCTCGGCATCGAAATTCCGTTCCCACGCCGCACCGTCTACACCCGTACCGAAGATGACCTGCCCCCACCCACAATTGCCGACAATGCCTCGGCCAGCAACGCCGACAAGTCCGACGCCGACGGAGCCGACTAATACCAGCTCCGCAGGCTTCGTTGGTGTATGGAGGGATGCCGCAATGCGGCATCCGGATTGGGGACAATGGCCCCTTTGTACAACTGAGCCGCTACCCGCTTTTTTTAGCACCGCTTACTCGTGTCCATGCCCGACGCTATCACCGTTCACGGATTGCAAAAAACCTACCGGAGTGGACTCCTGCGGTCCACAACGGTTGAAGCCCTGCGTGGAATCGACCTGACCCTGGAGCCCGGCCGCGTCTTCGGGCTGCTTGGTCCCAACGGGGCTGGAAAAACCACGCTGGTCAAGATTCTGCTGGGCATTGTGCATGCCACAGCCGGCAACGCGCAGCTGTTTGGGACTCCGACAACCGACCATCAGGCCCGGGAACGCGTTGGGTATCTGCCTGAAAAACATACGTTTCCTGAACTGCTCACCGCTACGCAGATGCTCGATGTGTACGGACGCATGAGCCGCGTATCCCCCGAACAACGCGCCGAGCGCATCCCTGACCTGCTGGATAAGGTGGGGCTGGCTGCCGAGGCCAATCGGAAGATTGGCACCTTCTCGAAGGGCATGCTTCAGCGTGTGGGGCTGGCGCAAGCGCTCATAAACGACCCCGATCTGCTTTTCCTTGACGAGCCCACCGACGGCGTAGACCCGGTGGGCCGCCGCGCCATCCGCGACCTGCTGGTGTGGCTGCGCGACGAAGGTACGACCATCTTTATCAACTCACATCTGCTCTCGGAAGTCGAAAAAGTGTGCGGCGAGGTCGCCATCATGAACGAAGGGAAGTTGGTGAAGCAAGGTGCCATCTCGGATCTTACCGCGGTAGAGCGCGAGTACCGCATCACCTGCACGCCGCTGCCCAACGCCTTGCCCGAACCCGTACGTGCGCAGCTTATCACGCTCGACGATGACCACGCTCCCGAAGGGCTCACTGCCTGGCGCATCGCCGCCGATTCGCGCTCCGATCTCAACGCGGCGCTCGACACGCTCCGCCAACACGACGTAGAACTGGAAGCCGTAGAACCCATCCGCCGCTCGCTCGAAGACTACTTCATCGACGTAGTCGCTCCGCCAACGGCCTGACCCTCTCGCCCTCATTCCGCTGTTGTCTCACCCGTTCCGCCGCGTTATGCAACCCACGCTCGGCCTCATTTACCTTACATTTCGCGAGCTCTGGGCCAAAAAGATTGTGCTGGGCCTCTTCGTGATGAGTTCCCTCATCCTGGTGATGGTCGCCTTTGCCCTCAACCTGGATGTCGTCGACGGCTCGCTGTCTGGACTCCGCCTCTTTGGGCAGTCGCCCGACGGGATGGGCGATCTTTCATTGGAACGCCTGGTGTTTGGCGTTGAAGCCGCTGTGGCTGGCGCCGCGTACTGGATTGGCATCCTGCTGGCCCTGTTTGCCACCGCTCCGCTGATTGTGTCGATGATGGAGCGCGGCCACATCGATCTGTTGCTGTCCAAACCCATGTCGCGTCCCACCCTCTTCCTGAGCCACGTGGCGGGCGTCTGGCTCGCCGTAGCCGTGCTGACTCTCTACCTGCTGGGCGGCGTGTGGATCATTATGTCGATCAAAACCGGCGTGTGGAACGGCTCCTTCCTGATCTCGATTGGCCTCGTCGTTCTCATGTTCGGGGTCATGTACAGCACCGTAGCACTCATGGGCGTATGGACGGAAAGCACCGCGCTGGCGCTCATTGTAAGCTATGGACTCATCTTTGCCTCGCTCGTACTGGCGGGACACGAAGCCATTGTCGAAGAAATGGGGCTGGTCGGGTCTTCTGCATTCAACGTGCTCTACCACATCCTGCCCAACTTTGCCGAAGTCACCACCATGGTCGCGAACCTGTCGCGGGCCGAAGCGGTCTCCTCGTGGTATCCGCTCACCTCGTCGGTGCTCTTTGGAGGGGTGATCTATGCACTGGCCATCTGGCAGTTTGCCCGCCGCGACTTTTGAGCACGTGCCGCGTATCCCACAGCCACAGGATCTCCCGCGATCCAGCAAACGGCCCTGTAACAACAACACGTGCACATTCGTCTGGTGGGTGATGCGCTTGATTCGTTCTCCGACCCACGCCCCTGCCTACTTATGACGTCTCGCACTCGCCTCTCACCGGGACTGCCCATGCTGGCAGCACTGCTCATTGCCCTTGGTACGCTCGCCGGGTGTGGCCCCAACCCGCCTGAACCCTCCTCCGATACGCTCGACGCGCTCTCGGTCTTTCCGGCTGACGTGCAAAGCGTGTCGATGATCGACCTGCAACGCCTGAAGGAAGACGCTGGCATCTCGTTCTTTGGCGAGCGCGGCATCCAGATCACCCTGCTCGACAGCGATGTCGTGTTCGATCCGCTCTCAAGCGAGCAGCGAGCTGACCTGGAGGCCTTCATCGAGGCCTCGGGCTTTAATCCCGACACCGATCTGCAGTCGGTGTACGTGGCCACCTCGCCCATGGGCGAAACCGTTGAAATGGAGGCCCCGCTGCTGGTGCTCAACGCGCAGTTTGAACGCGACCGCCTGGCGGCCTCACTTGCCGACGCAACCGACCTTGTGACCCCGGTCGACACCGAGGGCGACATCCCCGTGTTTAGCTTTGCTGATGCCGAGCGAAACGCTAACGCAGCGCGTGCCGACGATCGCCGCATGGCCCTGCTCGACAACCGACGCATCGCCATCGGAAGCCCCGCCGACATTGATGCGCTGCTCGACCGCACGCAATCAGGAACCGGCGGATTCGAAGCCAGCGCCGACGACCGGGAGCTGATTGGCTATGCGTCGGCCAGCAACGCGGCGTGGTCGGTGATCCTTACCATGCCCGAGCAGATGGATAACCTGGGGGAAATGCTCGACGGCGATGCAAGCACCTGGCAGGAGCGCATCGCTCGCGTGGCTTCCATCACGCAGCAGGCCGGGCTGGGCATCTCGCTTACGTCCGAGGACGTAGACGCACGTCTTACGCTGGTTGCCAATGACGACGCCAGCGACGTGAGCAGCCTGCTACGGGGCTTGTCCTCGGGCGCGCAGTCGTACAGCGACATTTCAGAGACACAGCGCACCTTCTTGCAAGACCTGGAGATCAACGACACCGGCCGCTTTGTGCATATCGATATGCATACTACGCAGCG
>NZ_JAWOAR010000128.1:0-10996 GCF_046498435.1 Longimonas sp.
CCGCCCAAAAACAGTTGGCGGAAACCCGATCGAGAAGCGCTCCACTCGCATCCCGAAGTACTTAGCCGTAAGGAAGTGTCCGAGTTCATGAATGAAGACCAGAATCGTGAGGGCGAGCAACACCCAGGCCGTCGAGGTAAGAATGCTCAGCAGCAACTCCATGCGTGCGCCGTGCGATGGGATCAATGAAGGAAAAGCATAAGGGGCCGTGCTATCTAAACGGCATCCGTTCAATTAGTGGATGCGGGCGGTAGTTCCTCTGTCCACCGCTTCCTCTGTCTATATTCCTGTGTACATTCCGGAAACGCCTGCTGCGTGCAGAGGTAGCATAGCATGCATTTGTTGTATCCACTGCTTGCTGTGCCCATGCGTGTCGTTGGCTTCTTGGTCTCCCTTGCGGTGGCTGTTCGCTCGTTGGCTCAAATCGGTTTTCGGGGGATGCACAGGCATCCGCTATCGAGCCTATCCCGCCTCGTTCCCCGCCCAGCACGTGCCACGTGGGTCGGCCTTGCGCTTGGCGCATGGGGGCTCCTCGGAATCGGACTGCTGCCAGCACACGCTCAGAATCCGCCCACTCCGCCCCCCCCGGAGCGGCCTGACCAATCTGCCCAGCAAGCCGCCCCAAGCGCCCCCGCCGACTCGTTCGAGCTTGCCCAACAACAAATGAGCCGGGGCAACTACGACGCTGCCATTGCCCTGCTCGAACAGCTGACCGACGCCCACCCCGACCGTCCTACCTTTCGCTACGAACTGATCGACGCCTATGAGGAAACCAAGGCGTACGACGACGCTCTTGCGCTGCTCGACCGCACCATCGACACGCCTTCGGTGAGCGACCTTGTCGATAAGGGGCGCTTGCAGCATCTGGCCGGACGCGAGGACGAGGCGCGCCAGACCTGGGAAGATGCCATCGCCCTCCACCCAGAGCGCGCCAGCACCTACCGCAGCGTCTACCACACCTTGTCGTCCCTGCGTCAGTTTAGCGCCGCCATCGACGTGATGGAACGCGGCCGCGAGGCGCTCGACGAACCCGACGCCTTCCAAACCGAACTTGCTCATCTCTACAGCCTTGACGGCCAACACGAGGCCGCCATGCGTGAGTACGTTGACCTGCTCCGTAACGACGAGCGCCGCGTCAACTTTGTGCGTAGCCGCTTGCAACCCTTCCTCGACCAGTCGGGCGATCTGGGCAGCGCCGCCCCCGTGCTCGAAGAGGCCGTCGCCGACCATCCCGACCACGAAGCCTACCTCGACCTGCTGGCCTGGCTCTATGCCGAGCAAGAGGACTACGACGCCGCCCTCGATGCCTACACGCGCCTCGACGACCTCCGCAACGACGAAGGCGAAACGGTGCTCGACCTGGCCCGCCAGGCTGCCGACGCAGACAACTTTGACGCCGCTCGCGAAGCGCTGCGCACCACCCAATCGCAGTTCGAAGGCACCCGCGCCGCCCAGCTCGCTCAAAAGATGGCTGGCGACATGGCATACCGGCGCTGGAGCCAGGCTGAACCCTTCACTCCCGAAGCCACAGAAGCCGCCGACGACGCCTGGACCACGTATCGCTCTGCCATTAACAGCATTGCCGATGCCGACGACAGTCCGCCCGAGGCCTACGCCACCGTTTGGATGCGCCTGGCCGAACTGGCGCTGGAGGTCCGCAACGATCCCGACGCCGCCCGCGAAGCACACGCTGCCCTCGATCGCTTTCGCGGATACGAGACCGAACGCACGCTCTTAGCCGGACGCATTGCGCTGCATACCAATGACGTTGAGGCCGCACGTGCTCACTTCGACTCGCTTGCCCAAGAGGCGCCCTCAAGCCCCCCCCACCGCACCGCACGCCACCGCCTGGCTGTGCTCGACCTGCACGATGGCCAACCCGAGCGTGCACAAGAGCATCTCGACATGCTCCTGAGCGACTTTAGTCACACAACGGCGAACGATGCGGTAGCCTGGAACGCGGCGCTGCGCCACTTTAACGGTCCCGACTCTACCACCGTGGCGCTTCAGCACTACGCCCACGGCACGTTGCGCGAGTGGCAGCAGCGCTGGGCCGAGGCCGACTCGGCATACGCCACCATCGAAAACGACATGCCCCAGCATCCACTGGCCGAACGCGCCCGGTACCAGCGCGCACGCCTCGCCGCCCATCTCGACAGTCCCCAGGCTTCGGCCAACGCGCTGCAAGACTTTGCCGAACAGTCGCCCCGCCACCCGTGGGCCGACCGGGCGCTCTTTCATGCCGCTCGGCTCCTGGATCATGCCGAAAACCAGCCCAGCGAAGCCCGCGCCGTGTACATGCGGCTGCTTGACGAGCATCCCGACTCGGTGTTTGCAAGCGAAGCCCGAACCCGCGTACGGGCTCTGCCCTCCTCGTAGCACCCCCTACCTTTCGCCGTCTGTCGTTTCAATCCGTATCTACCATGCGTACCCGCCCCGCTTCTGTCGCCGGACTTGCACTGTTTGCACTGTGCATCCTGCTCCTGGCTTTCCCTCGTATTGCGGATGCGCAGGACATTCTCATCCCTATGGATGAGACGCAGACCAACCACCTGAAAGCGTACGGAGCCACCTTCTGGGCCCTCACTCAAAACCAGGAAGCCGAGTGGCTCCTCAATCATCGGGGCGGAGCGTTCCTGCTGACGGCCACCGAGGCGCTCGAAGAGGAGCTGCGCGTTCGCAACGTTGCCTATGAACACATCTCCGCCTCTGCGTCGGCCTCGCTCATCAATGAAGTCGAGGCCGACGGCAACAACGAAGCAGCCGTCCGCCTCGAAACGGCCCCTGATATTGCCGTGTACGCACCCGATCAGACCGTGCCGTGGGACGATGCTGTGCTCCTTGCACTTACGTACGCTGAAGTGCCTTACGACATGATCTACGACCGCGAGGTGCTCGACGGCGAACTCGAAAACTACGACTGGCTGCACCTGCATCACGAAGACTTTACCGGCCAACTTGGCAAATTCCTGCGCTTCCGCAATACCTCCTGGTACATGGAGAAGCAGCAAGAGGCTGAAGCCCTCGCCGAAGAGTATGGATTCCGCAAAATTAGTGCCCTTAAGCTGGAGGTGGCCCAAACCATTCGGGGCTACGTAGAGCAGGGCGGATTTCTCTTCTCCATGTGCCTGGGCACCGAAACGCTCGACCTGGCCCTGGCGGCGCATCAGACCGACATCGTTCCCGAGGAGTACGACAACGACCCCGTTGACCCAGACGCCCGCGAAGCGCTCGACTTTGGCCCCACCTTCGCATTTAAAGACTTCGAGCCCGACCTGAATCCGCACAGCACCGATCACTCTACCATTGATACGGGGCCTCCGCCTGCTTCCATGCGCGATCCATCGCTCGACTACTTTACGCTGTTTGACTTTAGCGCGCAGTGGGATCCGGTTCCCACCATGCTCACCCAGAACCACGTCTCAACCGTGAAGGGTTTTGTGGGCCAAACCACTGCGTTCGATGCCAGCGTGGTGAAGGAGCATGTCGTTTCTCTTGCCGAAACACCCGCCCGTGACGAGGTGAAGTACCTGCACGGCACGCTTGGTCAGGGTACCTTCACATTCTTTGCCGGACACGACCCCGAAGACTATCAGCACTTCGTAGGCGATCCGCCAACTGAGCTCGACCTGCATCCGAACTCGCCCGGCTACCGCCTCATTCTAAACAACATTCTCTTTCCTGCTGCCACCCCTGAGCGTCAACAGACCTGATGCTGTGCCAACGTTCGTTCTGTTAGGTCGAACCCAAATGGGTGCGCGTGCAGAATGGCACTCCGGCGCAAAAAAACCATCCCGACACTTGCGGTATGAAACGTACCGGTATGAAACGTACCGGTATGAAACGTATCGGTATGAAACGTATCGGTATGAAACGTATTGGTCGCATCCGGGCATGTGACTGTCCTGCACTGGATAAACTTTAACCCGCAAACAGCGCAGCAACACGACAGCATTCCCCTCGTTCATATGGTAGACTTTGTATGCTTCTGCTCTGCGCTTGCGCCGACTGATCGGCATAGGCTGTCCCCCAGCCGTTACGCCTCCCTCCCCAATCCATCTAATTATGCCAGCGCCCCTGCTTTCGCTTTGGGCCTTTGTTGTAACCGCACCTCTAACCTTCACTCGCCTTTCTGAGGAGGCACTCATTTACAGTGGATTATTTGGAGGCGCCGCCCTGCTGTGTCTGCTGGGAGCCTGGCACGCCCGCCACTTGCCAAACCGCGACACCCGCCATGGGCTGATGGCCCTGCTCCTTGCCAGCAGCTTGTGGGCCAGTGCCCAACTCGTCTTTCTCCTTGCGGATACGTCGGCTGTTGCTTACGCCGCCTACACGACGGGCCTCGTTATTGGATTTTCTACGGTGTGGGCCTGGCTCTACTTCTGCTCGGCCTACAGCGGACGCGATTTGCATCGCCGGTTGCCTGTAGTTGTCGGCAGCGCCCTGCTGTTTGGAGGGATTACCCTTCTTAAGCTCACAAACAGCCAACATGGTCTCTACTTTGGAATCTCCCCCAGCGACAATCCCCTCACCCTGTTCGCCGTCGACCGTTACCTGCTGTACTGGCTCACCACCACGCTCTCCTATGCGCTGGTACTCGTCGGCTTCTTCATGTTGGCAGAGCTTTGGCTGCATGTACGGGGACGCACCCGCGCTATCGTTGGCCTGTTTAGCCTGATGCTTCTCCCCATAGTGGGCAATGCGCTCGGCCTCCTTGTACCCTCCATCGCCGATCTGTATCACGAGCCGCTGGGGGTGGCCGCATTTGCCCTTGGGGTGCTCTTCGTCGCACGCGACCAGCTTGTATCCGTTCAGGAAGTGGGCACCCGCGATAAGCCCGCCCTGATCCTGGGTCCAAACGCCCACGTGCGCTCCTACAACACCGCTGCCGAAACCCTCTTCCCCGCATTACAAAACCAAGATGCGCTCAACCAGCCGCTCGATGAGGTGCTCCCCGAGGTCGCCGCTACCCGAACGGCTCACCACCCGGTCCTTAAGACGATGCGGAACAACACGATACGGTACTACCGCATTGCCGAAAGTCGCCTGCGCACTGGTGGAGCTCCTGTGCACCTACTCGTGCTCATGGATGTCACCGATCGCGAACGCCAGTTCCGCGAGCAGGAACAGCTCGTGCAATCCATCACAGAGAGCGTATCGGACGGCATCTTACAGGTCTCTTTTGAACATGGAATTGTATACGCCAATCAGGCCATGGCCAGCATGTTTGGCTATCGCACGCCCATGGCGCTCCAAACCACCCCGCCCTCGGCCCTCTTTGCGGATCCCGACGCGGCCCAGCAGGTGCAGAGCACCCTTCGCCGCTCTGGCCACTTCACGGGCGAAGTCACGTTCTGCCGCCACGATGCATCACAGTTTGTAGGTCGCCTAAGCGCCACGCTCATCCGCGACGACCACGGCGACCCGGCGTATTACAACGGGGTGCTCGTTGATCTTACGGTACAAAAGAACAGAGAGCGCGCTCTGCAAGCGGCCAAGGAGGAAGCCGAAACCGCCGCGCGCCTCAAGGAAAATCTGCTCGCCACCATGAACCACGAAATGCGCACCCCGCTCACAACTATCATCGGGTTTTCCGAGGTGCTCACGCAACAAACCAACGGCGCTACCCAGCGATTTGCCGAGCGAATTCAACGAGGCGGACGCCGCCTGGAGCATACGCTAGAGTCGCTACTCATTCTCTCAAAGCTGCGCAGCGGCACCTACACCCTGCACCCTACGTCGCTTCCCCTTGCACCATTTGTAGACGACATGATAGCGCAGTTCGAAGAGCGCGCTGCCGCCAACGATCTGACGCTCACAACCACCGCGCCCCCCGCCGATGCCTGCTCCAATGCCTCGCCTCCCCGCCTCGATCCCAATGGATGCCGCCATATTTTGACGCACCTCATTGACAATGCACTCAAGTTCACCCCGCCCGGCGGCACTGTTACCGTGCAGGCCTATCGCACGGACGATAGCGTGCACTTCGTGGTTCAGGATACAGGCATTGGCATTCCGGCTGACCTGCAAGACGCTGTGTTTACACCGTTCAAGCAGGTATCCGAAGGCCCAACCCGCGCCTACGAAGGCTCGGGCATTGGGCTAGCCATTGTACGCGACATGACCGAAACGATGGGCGGTACCGTTACCCTCGACAGCACAGAAGACACGGGAAGCCGCGTTACCGTACGCATCCCCCTGCCTATCGCACCACCACCAGACGCCGAGTAAAGGCAAAGTCGCGGCCCTGCACCCGCACAAAGTACGTTCCCGAAGCCAGTGAGCGAATCGGAAGTGCAATTCGCTCCGCCTGTAACGCGGGCACCTCCGCATCGAATGGCTGCTCAACTGCTCGCCCCAACGTATCGTACAGGCGGATGCGAAGGGTCTGGGCTTCGCGTACGGTGACTTGCAGCTCGGCGGCCTCGGTAGCCGGATTGGGCATGGGCCCTTCAACCTGCTGGGCGTCGTCGATGAGCGTGGCGTTGCGCGAGGTGCGCGCCACCGGCGATTCGTTTCCGACGTTGTCAATAGCTACCAGGCCAAAGTACAGCGGCGTGCCCCGAGGCACGTCGGTCAGGGTGATGCGCTCAGCGGTGCCTGCCGTATCGGGGCGGAGCGACGCATTCACGGACGTGGCACGTGCAAAATCGGCAGCGGTATCGATAGGTTCTTCAGCATAGCGGAGGTCGTAGGCCGTTGCTGTGCCGCGCATGTCGTCATCGCCCGGAGCCGTCCATGCCAGCGTGACGGCTTCCGGGCGCAGGTCTTCGATGCGCAGATTGTTAATGGCAGCGGGCGCGATACGATCAGGGAGTTCAACGGGCGCGTCGAGCACGGTCAGGGTTGAGCGTCCGGCCGCATTTTCGGTTTGGATGGCCACGTGGTACGGCGTCTCTGGCCATAGATTGTCAATGCGAAGGGTATGCTCGGTGCCCGGCTCAACCGGCACAGGGGCCGCCAGCGAACGCGCTGCGTCAAAGTCGTCGGCATCGTCGATCGGCTCGGTATCCACCCGCACCCGATACCGCTGCACGGGAGCGCCGCTGCTGTAGGTCGGCGCGGTCCACGCCACCTGGGCACTGCGCGCCTCCCTATCCTGCACTGTAAGCGCGTCTACTGCTGGCGGCGGGTCGATGTGCGCGCCCTGCTCGGCACGATCGGTCGTTGTTGCACCCGTACCTGCCGGATCGAGCCAGTCGCGCAGGCGCTCGCTGGAAGCTGAGCCATCCCACGCCACCGCCAGCCGCCCGTACCAGTCGGGTTCGTTCACACCGCACGCGGCAAGCCCGCCCGAGAGCACCCCGGTAATGCGCTCTGCTTCGTTGAGCAACGGGCCTCCCGAGGAGCCCGGCTCGGTCGTACCCACATCCCAATCGGCGACACGCAGATGGGTAGCTTCGCCTTCGGTATCGCTGGCATAGCCGGTGATGGTGGCCGGGTCGTCGTCGAACGAGATGCGCTTGGCGAATCCGCCCGGATGGTGAATGGTGGCGGTGGCCTCGGGGGCGGTGTCGGCCCGCGTCCAGCCGCTGAAGTGCAGATCGAACGCGGGCGAGAGCGGCTCCTCCACCTCCAGCAGCGTAACGTCGGGGCCGCCGGTGATGGCGCCGCCCGTGCCAATGCTGGCGCGCAAGGTGGCACCGGTCGAGGTCTGGCTGAATGGATCGGCCGATGAGGTGCTGCCGCTCTCGGCACTGCCGGGCGGACGGCAGTCGGGGTGCTCGTAGTTCCAGTAGAACACGGCGGTTTCAGCCTGGGCCTGCGCATCCACACAGTGCTGCGCGGTCAGAAAGTAGGAGGCGACTGGTCCCTCGGTCGTGTTGATGAGCGCGCCGCTGCACGAAAACTGCGATCCATCGCGCACATAGGTGATGCGCCCAACGGACGACGCTGCCTCGCCCCATCCGGTAGCCTGCGGGCATTCGGTGTCCACGTTGCAGGCCCCGGCGGCACGCGAACGCAGCGGGTCGAGCGCGCGCTCGGGCGAACTCCACCCGTGGCCCACGTGCACCAGGCGTCCGAGGGGCATCTCGGCATCGGCGGGTATCACGACGGTGACGCGCACCGTTTCGTGTGCAATTACGGGCGTAAAGAGCGTGCCATTGGCGGTTTCGGCAGGATACGGACCGCGTTCTTGCGTACCATCGGGATGCGACACCATGAGGCGCGCGCCGGCAGGCAGATCGAGATCGCGAAAGCCCAGGTTTAGCGTCTCGGCGCCGGGGCTCGTCACGTATCCGCGCCCAATCCGAGAGGCCGTGCCGTGCGATTCCCACGCGAGCAGATCGGTGAGTGGCTCGTCGACTTCACGGGCCGTGGCAAAGGCGTGCGGGCCACTGGGGGCCTCAGACTGAAGGGCAGATCGGTTGTCTTCGCTGAGTGGATCCATCCGCAGGTGCGGCAGGCCATCGGCTTCCTGAGCGAAGCTCTGCGGCACCAGCGCAGCGCCGTATATCAGCCATCCAACAAGCACGCAAAGGAGTACACTCCGCATCCGCCTAAAAAACGTTAGTTGGTATCTTTGGTCGGGTCGAACGCCTGCACGCGGGCATCCATGCCTTCGACCGTATCGGTAAGGTCGGACTTGTACGTGCGCACGGCGTCCTGAAGGTCCGCGTTGTGCGTGCCCAGAATTTGGAGGGCGAGCAGCGCTGCGTTCTTGGCGCCGTTGATGGCGAGCGTGCCTACGGGGACGCCCCCGGGCATCTGCACCACCGAAAGCAGCGAGTCGATGCCGTTGAGCGTGCTGGTTTTGACGGGCACGCCCAGCACGGGGAGTGGCGTGCTGGCGGCAATCATACCGGGCAGATGCGCCGCGCCACCAGCGCCTGCAATGATGACTTTAACGCCCCGGTTGGCAGCGGTTTCGGCGTATTCGGTCATGACGCCCGGCGTGCGGTGCGCCGAGAGGACGCGCATCTCGTAGGGCACGTCGAACTCGTGCAAAATGGAGGCAGCATCGCGCATTACGGGCAGGTCCGATTCGCTGCCCATGGCGATGCCTACGAGTGGGGTGTCTTCGGAGTGTGGCATGTTGGGGATTTGAGGGTTGGTGGATAAAGCGTGGTTGGCGATGCAGTGCCCTGCATCGTTACAGAATGATCTGTTTGGCCGCCTCTTCGGCACGGGAGCGGGCCTCGGTGGCCGTATTGCCCAGCGCGGTGACGTGGCCCATTTTGCGATGCGTACGCACCTCGGGTTTGCCGTAGATGTGCACGTGCGCCCCCGGCACCTGTAGCGCCTGCCGCCAGCCGGTGGCGTGGGGCGGCGTGCCCTCGCGCTGGCCGAGTACGTTTACCATCACGGCGTGCGGGGCCACCAGATCAGTCGATCCGAGCGGCAGGTCGAGCACCGCCCGCACGTGGTTCTCGAACTGACTCGTGGTGCAGCCCTCAATGGTGTAGTGCCCGGTGTTGTGCGGACGCGGCGCGATTTCGTTGACGAGAATCGCGCCGTCTTGGGTCTCGAACAGTTCCACCGCCAGCAGTCCCACGCCTTCCACAGCGTCAACGGCATTGCGCGCCACGGCCTGTGCGTTCTCGGACAGCTGCGCATCGATCGGCGCGGGGGCGACCACGGCATGACAGCGGTGGTTGCGCTGCTCGGTGTGCACCACCGGATACGCTACCGAAGTGCCATCGGGGCGGCGGGCAATCTGCACCGCCAGTTCGCGCACAAAGTCGATGCACTGCTCCACGAGCAGGCCATCGTCGGCCGCCAGGTCGTCCCACGCATCATCGAGCTCGGCAGGCGTTTTCGCGAGGCGGTTGCCGTAGCCGTCGTAGGAGCCTTCGTACTGCTTCAGCATGAGGGGCCAGCCCAGTTCGTCGGCTGCGGCGTGGGCCGCTTTGCGGGTGGCACAGCGCCGGTATGCAGGTAGTGGCAGATTGCGCGCCGCAAGACGGTCGTTCTGGACGCCCTTGTGACGAATCCACCCCAGCGTTTGCGGACTCGGCCACAGCGCGGTGTCTTGGGGACACACCGGGGCCAGCTGGTCGGCGGGGGCCCACTCGCTCTCTACAGTAACAGCCGTGCATCCGGTGGCAAAATCGCGCAGGACATCAGGGTCGGTCCAGTCGGCGGTGGTGGCGTGCGCATACGCCTGCATCGGCCCAGCGTCTTTGGGCGAAAGCAGCCGCACGCCAATGCCCAGGCGCACCGCTTCGGCGGCCATCATCTTGCCGAGTTGGCCGCCGCCTAAAATGCCGAGGGTGGGGAACGTAGTCATGGAAAGCAGGAGAGATTGACAGAAACGGTGTGCACTTGCACCTCGTCAGACTATACCGTCTAACGCATGTATTCAGAACGTGCGCTTTGCTTCATGATACATAGCAGGCACCGCATCTGCCACCGTATTTGCATAACATTGTGCAAACTGGCATGGTTAGGTTCCGTTGCTCGACTTAAGACGACGATGCACCCAACCAACGCGTTTCAGCACGCTGCACACCACTATCCCGAAGCTGCCGACATGTGGTTGAAGCAACTCGAAGCGACTTCGCATACTGATCTTGAGCCCCTGTTTGATAAGATACCAGATACACGAATATCCCCCGTAGGCATCCGTTTTGCTCTTAGGCAACTGGACTTGAATCGACATGCGCTCGAAGACCTCACATATCCATAAAATGGATAGAACGCTATTTTTAGCCTGGCAGGATCCAGAGGAACGGCGGTGGTACACCGTGGGCCGGCTGGATTACGATCAGGATACATACCAGTTTTCTTATACGAATGAAGCGGTGAAAGCCACCCACCACGGCTTCACGCTACAGTACACGACAAAAGTCATACGACTCTTCATAGTGTCGTGTCACACCTGAATGTTAGGGTGCGGAGACTGTGCCAAACTCTGTGTCCCCCAAAACCTGTCATGGTGAGCACGCGACGGGCCCAGCCCGGAGCACGCCGAACCATCTCCTCGACGCTCAGCGGGGCTCTAGGCGATTGAACGGCCCTGCCAACCTTGGGGGAGATCTTTATTCACTGCGTT
>NZ_JAWOAR010000163.1:0-20555 GCF_046498435.1 Longimonas sp.
CGTGGGCCGCAGCAGCATCGCGCCGATCACAATTTGCAGGTAGACGCCTGCAAATTGTGATCGGCGCGATGCTGCGGCACTCTACACAGGTGCTCTCGGGCAGCTTCGCAATCCTGCACATCGCCGGTGCGTTTGTGGTGACGGGGCTGCTCTTTGCGGCGTTTGTCTACGTGCAGAAGTATTGGACAGCGTACCGCCCGCTGCGGCGTACCGCCTGGGTGGTGCTGGGGGCTGTGGGCGTGCAGTTTGCGCTCGGTCTGGCGGCATACCTGGTGCTGATCCACGAATCGGCGATGCAGATACGGAGCACTATGCAAGTCGTACTCACCGTAGCGCATCTCGTCGTAGGAGCCGTGCTCTTTGCCTCCACCATTGCGCTCGCGCTGTGGAGTCACCGTCTGGCCCCGGCTGCTATATCCAACTTCCCGGGCGACACCGGAGCCCCCAAAAGCGAACCCGTGCTCACTGAGCGGTCGCGAGCGGCCTAAGCCCGCTCCGTTTCATGCGTTGCCATCCCTTGCAATTTTCGTCTTTCCCATCGTACCCCGCTGTTCATGCCTGAGCGCTCTTCTGCCTCTTCAGACGTCCCGTCGGTGCGTGTCGCCACGGCCGAACAGGCTGGTTACGCCACCGGTTCATGGCGCCAGGTGCTGCGCGACTACCTGACACTGACCAAGCCGGAGATCTCGTTTCTGGTAACGGTGTCGGCGTTTGCGGGCTTTCTGCTGGGCAGTCCCACAAGCCTCGATGGAGGCACGCTGCTCATCACACTTGTTGGTGTAGGTATGTGCGCGGGCGGCGTCGGGATGCTGAATCACTGCATGGAGCATCGATTCGACGCCACCATGAAGCGCACCGTCGATCGCCCCATTCCGGCCGGACGCATTCCGCTGGCGCACGCGCAGTGGGTGGGCACCGGACTGGTGTTGGCGAGTGTGGGCATTCTGTGTCCGCTTGTGAATCCGCCCACTGCTGTCCTCGCCGCGCTCACAGCCATCTTGTACCTGTACGTGTACACGCCACTGAAGCGCCACACCACGTACAACACAATCATTGGCACCATTCCCGGCGCGCTTCCGGCGTTGGGGGGATACGTAGCGGCCACAGGCACCTTCGGCGCCGCCGGATGGGCAATCTTTGCCATTCTGGCCTGCTGGCAAATGCCGCACTTCCTCTCGCTGGCCTGGATGTATCGCAATGACTACGCCCGCGGCAACTACGCTATGCTTCCCGTCGAAGAACCCTCGGGCGACTCCACGGCGTATCAAACTATTGTATTTACCGTGCTCCTTCTGGGAGCCAGCGTGCTGCCCACCGCCTTCGGCCCTGCCGGATGGCTGTACCTGGCAGGCGTGCTGCCTGTAGGAATCTGGTTTCTTTACAGGGCCCTCCAGTTCCATCGCGAACGCACCGGCATCCGTGCGCGTCGTGTACTAAAAGCGTCTATCGTGTATATTCCTGCACTCGTGGTGCTACTTACAATCGACTGGTTTCTGTAGTCTTGCGCCGTCCCTGGCATGCCTGTCCCCGCAATCCATGTAAATGACGTATCGCTGCGTTACGACCGTACGCAGCAGGCACTCCAAGACGTAGACCTGTCGGTGCCTCAGGGAGCACTTATGGGGCTTTTAGGACCCAATGGTAGCGGAAAGACCTCGCTCTTCCGCATTCTGGCAACGCTCGTTGCACCCACTGAGGGCACCGCCAAGGTGTTTGGAGCCTCCACCGAAACCAACGCTGCTGCCGTACGCCAACGGCTCGGCGTGGTGTTTCAGTCGCCTGCCCTTGACGATACGCTCACGATCCGCGAAAACCTGGCGTTTCAGGGCGCGCTCTATGGGCTCCACGGGGCCGCCCTGCGCGAACGCATCAACACGGTGCTTCGTCATGTGGAACTTACCGACCGTGCTCACGACGCCGTCGATACGCTCTCGGGCGGACTCGCACGGCGTGCCGACTTGGCCCGCGGCCTGCTGCATCAGCCCGACTTGCTGTTGCTCGACGAACCGACCGCCGGACTCGACCCCATGGCGCGCCGCTCGTTCTGGGAGACGGTGAACACCCTGCAGGCCACCGAAGGTACCACGATGGTCGTGGCCACCCATCTTATGGATGAAGCCGAGCGCTGCGATGCGGTAGCCATCCTCTCGGAGGGGGAACTCGTGGTTGAAGGCAAACCTGCCACGCTCCGCGCCGCCCTGGGCGACGAAATGCTCTGGCTTGCGACTGAGGTGCCCCACCAGCTGGCCCGCGATGTGAATGCCCGATTTGGCGGTACGGCACACGCCTTCGACCAGGGCGTGCAGCTCCTGCACGACGACGCAGCCCAACTGGTTGGCCCGGTCTACACCGCGTTTGGCAACCGCATCCAAAGCGCCACCGTGCGCCCACCCACGCTCGAAGACGTGTTCATGGCCCACGCCGGTACCCGCCTCGATGCCGACCGCGCCTCACTCGCTCCCGCCTACTCTGCGTAATCCCGGCTCGCCCCGCTCATGCCTACCGCTCTCTTGACCATTGCCGCGCTCTGTCGCCGCGAAATTCTGAAGTTCGTGCGCGACCGCAGCCGCGTGGCAGGCGTCCTCGTGCAGCCACTCGCGTTCTGGCTGCTCCTCGGGCTCGGCTTCCAAGGCGCATTCCAGATGCCCGATTCGCCCGTTGGAGCCGTCGGATACGTCGAGTTTCTCTTTCCCGGCATTCTGGCGCTGGTGCTGCTGTTTACCGCCATCTTTTCCACCATCTCTATTGTGGAAGAGCGGGCGTCCGGTTTCCTTCAAACCGTGCTCATTGCGCCCACTTCGCGCACAGCCATCGTGCTCGGCAACGCGTTGGGCGGCACGATCCTGGCCTCAGTGCAAGCGCTGCTGTTTGTGGCCGTGTGGCCGTGGGTCGGACCCGGACTCACCGTCGGCGGCGTGCTCTACATCACCGCCATCTGCCTGGGCGTGGGCATCGGATTTACCGCGCTGGGCAGTGCCATCGCCTGGCGTACCGATACCACCCGAGGCTTCCACGCCATCATGAACCTGTTTCTGCTCCCGCTCTGGTTTCTGTCGAGTGCGATGTTTCCCCTCGACAGCGCCGCACCCGGACTCCGCGAATTGATGTACGCCAACCCCGTCTCCTACGCCGTAAGCGGACTCCGCCACGGCCTCTACCCCGACCCGCCTGCCGTACTCGCCGATCCGGTGCTCTGCATGGCCATCACCTGGGGCTTCGCCGCCGTAATGGTGGGCATTGCCGTGTGGAGCGTGCATCGCCCGCTCTACCAAACGGCATAGAGCGAACTTTGGCATTTTGGGTAGGGGGATGCGAAGCATAGCGGCACGCCCCCCAGAAACGCGTCGGCAAGCGTGCACGTTAGCCTCCTTTGCACTTGACTTTCTCTCAAGCCCCTGCTGTACCATGGCCGACCGGGTCGACCTCAAAACGATGGGCCGCGCTGATCTTGAATCCTTCGTCGAAACGCTGGATGAACCGTCGTACCGGGGCCGTCAGCTCTACAACTGGATCTACGCCCGCGGCGAAACCGACTTCGCTGAAATGACCAGCCTGTCAAAGTCGCTACGTAGCCGCCTGAGCGATGTAGCCAAGGTACCGTCGATCACGGTGAAGCGCATGCAGCAGAGCGACGATGGCACCTCTAAGGCGCTCTTTACGCTGCCGTCGGGACGCGAAGCCGAAACGGTGCTCATCCCCAGCTTCGATGCCCTCGGCAAGGCACAGCGCCTTACGGTGTGCGTGTCGAGTCAGGTGGGATGCGCAATGGGCTGCTCCTTCTGCGCGACGGGACTCATGGGCTTCCAGGAAAACCTGACGCCCGGCGCGATCTACGATCAGGTGTGGGTCATGAACCAGGAAGCCCAGGAGCGCTACGGACGCGCGGTGTCTAACGTGGTGTTTATGGGGATGGGCGAGCCGCTCCTGAACTACGACGCTGTGCTGCAAAGCGTGGCGCTGCTCACCGACGAGGACACGCTCAACATGTCGCCGCGTCGCATCACCATTTCTACGGTGGGACTGGCCCGCCGCATCCGCGACCTGGCCGACGACGACCCGCGCACCAACCTGGCCGTTTCGCTACACGCGCCCACCGACGAGCAGCGCAGCGCCATCATGCCCGTCAACCAGTCCGAGAAGACCAGCCTGGGTGCGCTCGAAGCCGCCATCCGCTACTACGCCGACACGACCGGGCGGCCCATCACGTATGAGTACTGCCTGTTTGAAGGCGTAAACGACGCAGTTGAAGATGCCAAGAACCTGGCCAAGATCACGCGGTGGGCGCCGTCGAAAGTCAATATCTTGATGTACAACCCGGTGCCTTCACTTCCCTTTGAGCGCACCACTACCGAGCAGCTCAACCGCTTCGTGCAAGCGCTGGTCGAGGAAGGTGTTACCGTAACAGTGCGCCAGAGCCGGGGCCAAGACATCGACGCAGCCTGTGGCCAGCTCGCCAATGCCTAATAGGGGTGGAGGGATGGAAGGGTGGAGGGATGGAAGAGAAGAACGGCCTTCCTTCCAGCCATTCATACGTACATCCATCCTCACGTCATGAGGCGGATACGTGTTTAGCGTACTGTCCCCCGGCAGACAGTGCCGAATGCTATCGGCACTGGGAGCGCAACGGAGATCTTGAGCAATGTTTAAAAGTTAGCGGGGCAGAGGGGCCCGAAGGGTCATGCCTGTTGTGCCCCTGAACAGCCTGCGTCGCACGGCAGAGGGGCCGAAGGTCATGCTTTTTGTGCCATGCGACGAGTGTAAGTAAAGAAACCTTAGCCCGGGATCAGGAGCGTAGCGGATATCCCGGGCGATCATCGAAGCCCATTAAACAGATACCGAGGCGGGGCCCCGCGACGACGAGATGACGAGTGTGAGCCGTTGCTCGTACATCTTCACCGCAATACCGCCGCCGGAGTTAAGTACTCTACTGCTCCGGACTTGGGGGCGGAGGCGTCTGCGAAGCCGGGGGCACCGCCGACGTATCAACCGGGGCCGACGTATCAGCCGGTGCACTGGCGGGCGCAGTGGGCACCTCAATCTCCTCCTCCAGCAGCGACTCCAGGTCGTTGAAGCGCTCGCCGAATGCAGCAAAGTCGCCATCCTGCAGAGCCTCGCGCGCTTCTTGCACCAAACGCCGCGCCTCGCCGATATTCTCAGCGGTTACCCCCGGCGCCCCCGACAGATCGATGGGCTGCTCCGGACTGTCTTGCATCTGCGCGACAACGGAGCCCTCGGCCTCAATGACCTCCTCACCGAAGATCGTGTTCAGCGCCTGATTCAGTGTGCGCTCCATCACCACGAACTCGTCGTACGACACGATTACGCGCTGTAGCTGCGGGATGCGAATGTTGTCGGCGATGAGGAAGATGGGCTCCACATAGAGGAACGAGTCCTCAATGGGCACCACAATCAGGTTGCCGCGCAGCACACTCGAACCGCGCTGATCCCAGAGCGCAATCTGCTGCGAGATTTCGGGGTCCTGGTCAATGCGCGACTCGATCTGGTTGGGCCCATAGATGAGACGGTCCTTCGGCAGGTTGTACGTTACAATCTCACCGTAATTGGGCGGATCCGAGCGCGCCGCGATCCAGGCAATCATGTTGTCGCGGTTGTCGGGGGTGACGGGCGTCATGAGCATAAACTGAAGCTCATCCTCGCCGGGCAGCCGCGTCATGATGTAATACGGCTCCATGCGCATCTGACGACCATCGTAGTTTTCAATGGGGCGTGTCCACAGGTCTTCGTTGTTGTAAAAGACCTGGGCTCGCTGCATGTGGTACCGATTTAGCTTATCGACTTGCAGCTCGAAGAGATCTTGCGGATACCGAACATGGCGCCGAATGCCGGGGCCCATTTCGTCAAACTCCTGAAAAAGACCAGGAAATGCCGATGCATACGTCTGCACGATAGGGTCGTCGGGATCCACGATATACAAGCCGACATCGCCGTCATAGGCATCCACCACCATTTTCACGGAGTTGCGGATATACTGCATGCCGTTATAGCGTCCGTGGCCCTCAACCGTCTCGCTATATGGAAAGGAGCGACTGGCCGTGTAGGCATCCTGAATCCAATACTGCCGCTTGTTATTGACGACGAAGTACGGGTCTTCGTCGAAGTTCAGAAAGGGCGCGACGCGTTCAACCCGCTCCGACACGTTGTTCCAGATCTGAATGCGGCTCTCCTCATTCAGATACTGCGAGAGCACGATATTGTAATCGCCCATGTAGTACGCCATGAGCAACTGCTTCCAGAACGAGTCGAGCAGAATGCCGCCGTTGCCGGTGTACGTGGTATACACGTTTTCATCACCAGCGGGATAGTCGAGTTCTTCAGCACTTGAGGGCGCAATGCGGTAGGTTGAGGTGCGGCTTCCGTAGTAGATGCCCGGCTTATCGACTTCCAGCGTGGAGTCGGCTACCTGTGGCGGGAGGTCGCGCATCAAAAACTCAGGCGACCCCTCGATGCCTTCGCGCGCAACCAAGTTCATGACGGCGCCATAACCGTGGGTGTACTGCAGGTGGCGGTTGAACCAAGTATCGGAGCCGGAGGGAAGTTGCTGGGTGAGCTCGCGCGGAGATAGCATGACTTGGCGGTACTCGCCGTCAATCACGTAGCGATCTACATCGACCTCGTAAAACTGGTAGTACAAGCGAATTTGCTGCAACTGCACGTAGGTATCCACCAGCAGACGCGGATCCCACAGGCGGATGTTGCGCACGACATCATCGTTGTCGCGTAGTTCATCGGGGTCGAGTTCGGTACGAGCAGGGTACTCGCGCTTTACTACATTGTTAATGCCGAAGGCCTCGCGCGTGAACTCGATATTGTGTTCGATGTAAGGCTCTTCAACCTGAAGCTCATTAGGGACGACGCGCACCTGGTCAACGATACTCGGGGCAGCCACCAGACTGGCGATGAGCACCAGTACGTAAAGGCCTATGCCGTACGACACAAGTCGGAACCGAAACCGCTTTAGATTGAGGCCCACCAGCACGATGAGCATGAACGTCATGCCGATCATGACCCAGAGCGCTGGCAGCACAACGTTAATGTCGGTGTAGTTCGCGCCAAAGACCGTTCCGCTGCGTTCCAAGAGCAGTTCGTAGCGGTCGAGGTAGAACCCCCACGCCCAGCCAAGCAGCAGAAGCATCACGTTCACGCCAATGTGCTGAATGGAGGCTGGGCGGAGTTGCAACTGGCCGTTGCGGACGCCAATAGCCCCCACGAGCACATATCCGGTGACGAGGATGAGCAGTCCTAAGAAGACCAGTCCTACAAATCCACTCTGCAACGACTGAATGAATGGCAGTTCCAGCATGTAGAAGCCGAGGTCGTTGCCGAAAAGAGGATCGGTACGTCCATACGGTTGGGCATGCCAGTAGCGCAGCAGTTCATTCCAACGCCCCGTAAATCCGGTGGCAAAGAGCAGGGTAAAGACCGATGCCAGGCCGAAGCCCAGACGGCGCAAACGGCCTTCAGTGAGCGGTTTTCCGCCCATTTGCGGCCCCCCATCATCGCCCCCACTGAACTGTTGGGCCCAGTACGGCGGCAGGCGCTTCATGAAGAGGGCAATGTTGGTGCCGAAATAGAGCCCAGCGATTAACAGCACAAACCCGAACAGGGTAACTTGAAACCCGATCTTGGTCCAAAACACGCTGGTGTAGCCCAGTTCGCCCAGCCACAGGTACTCAACGAAGATGCCAGGAGCAATCAGCAACAGGGTGAAGAACAGGCCAATCAGTAATAGGGCGCTCTGTACCCACCGATTTGATCGTATCAAAGACATAAACGTTGTATACACGTCGTCAGCAAGGGAGCGGGGCCGGTGCTGTATCGCTAAAGTGTGAGAAGCACCGGGTCTATAGCAATGCAGATGTCCTATGTCCGGTTCGCCCAATACGACGAGATACGGGGCGTCCGTACATGCATTTCAACAATCTCTGATGGAGGTAGTCCGAATAGTGCACACATGCAGACAAGCACAGACCAAAGTGCACCGCCAGCGCGTGTGTATGTAATGCAGCGTCGTTATGTACGAAGCCGTTCCAGTTGAAATAAACGCGTAATAGCCCATGTGCAGGGTATGATTCTACAGCAAAAAGCTGCATATTGTACGCACATGGCTATCTTTCTTGCACAAACTCATGGTTGATATGTCCGCCCAAGTCGTTTTGGTGAACGCACACGACGAACCTGTGGGACTGGCCGACAAGCTCGAAGCACACGAGCAAGGCTGGCTGCACCGTGCGTTTTCTGTGTTTGTGTTTGATCCGAAGGGGCGTTTGCTCCTGCAACAGCGCAACGTAAACAAGTACCACTCGGGAGCGCTGTGGTCGAACACCTGCTGTAGCCATCCGCATCCGGAAGAGCCCGTGGCCGAAGCGGCCCAGCGTCGCCTGCAAGAGGAAATGGGGTTTCGATGCGCATTGGAACCGGCGTTTACCTTCACGTACCGGGCCGTGCTATCGGATACGATGATCGAGCATGAGTATGATCATGTATTTATCGGACAGGGAACGCCTGCTGTATCCCCCAATGTCGATGAGGTCCAAGACTGGCGCTGGGTGGCCCCCAACGAATTGGTGGCCGACATCGCGGCGCATCCCGAGCATTACACGGCGTGGTTCCGCATGGCCATTGAGCGTGTGTTTCAGCATGCGCATGCGCACTATCCGACGGTGGTGCCCAAGCTCGACGATGCCGTGCAGCGCGCAGGATTCGACTACGCGACCGACGACAGTATGACCTCGTCGCTGATGCCGTAATCCCCGCTTGCAGGCGCCATTCACGGGGTGTCAGGCCGCCCTGCGTTGCACGCTATGCTACCGGAACAAGGCAGCACAACGCGTGTGGATGCTTGCAGCGCATTGGGAGGGCCCCGAAGCGGACATCCTCCAGGCGTCCTGATTCTTTTGTCTCACCAGTAACGCTGTCTTTCTGTATGCCTACCTACGTCTACCGTCGTGAAGACGGAACGAAGTTTGAAATCAAGCAATCCATCTCTGCAGATCCGCTTGAGACGTGCCCAGAAACGGGCCAGCCTGTAGAGCGCATCATTAGCGGATCTGCAGGGTTGATCTTCAAAGGCAGTGGCTTTTACGAGACGGATTACAAACGCAACGGTGCCTCAGGAGCGAACAAAAGTACTACAAACAGTTCGTCGAATGCGTCGGATGAGTAAGTCGAGAAAGAGGGGGCAGATCGGCGGGGCTACGCAACTGTGGGGCTACGCAACTGTGCCCGCGACGCTCGGATGGGCTGCTCGCTTGGCTACGGGTGTAGGAAGCGATTCAGGCAGATCGAGAATGGTCGCAGCCCATGTCAGACCGGCCCCGAACGCCACGAGTGCGAGCGTATCGCCCGGAGCGGCACGTCCGGCATCCAGCGCTTCGGAGAGCGCCAGCGGCACACTGGCTGCCGACGTATTGCCGTAGCGATCCACATTCATGAATACCTGATCGTCGGAAAGCCCAAGTGCGTCGGCCGCGTACTGAATGATGCGTGCGTTGGCCTGGTGCGGCACGAGCAGGTCGATGTCGTTGACTGTGTACGGCGATGCCTGAAGGGCCTCTGTAACAGCACGACCCAAAATGCGGGTAGCAAATTTAAAGACCTCGCGCCCATTCATCTCTAAGGTTGGTTCGTTGTTGGCGACATGCGCATGCGTGATCGGCTCGGCCACGCCCCCAGTGGGCACAATGATGTTCTCAGCGCCCGCACCATCGGAGCCAAGCACATGGCTTCGCATTCCCCCAGTTTGGGTGGCCTGCATTACCACAGCCCCCGATCCGTCGCCAAAGAGCACAGCTGTGCTGCGCTTGTTCCAGCTGAGCCAGCGGCTAACCAACTCAGTACCGATGACGAGCACGGTGTCGCATGCGCCTGTTTCAATAAACTGCTGCGCAGTTACAAGGGCATAGACAAACCCGGTGCATCCAACTGTAAGCTGCATGGCGCCATTCGTGGGAAGGCCCAGGCCCTCTTGGACCTGGCTGGATACCGGCGGGGTCAGGTAGTCGGGCGAGGACGAGGCCACGAGGAGCAGATCGACAGCCTCGGGGGCAACCTCTGCGCAGCGCAGCGCCCGGCGTCCGCTTTCGACCGACATGGTGGCGGTAGTTTCGTTTTCGGCAGCGAAGCGGCGCTCGCGAATCCCGCTGCGTGAGCGAATCCACTCGTCGCTGGTGTCCATGTATTCAGACAGTTCGTCGTTGGTAACGACGCGCTCGGGTACGTAGTGGCCCCAGCCGGTGATGCTTGCGGTGCGCATGACAGAGGAAAAAAGATGAGGGAGCAGATGAATAGCCCAGAATCGCTTGGAAGCGGTTCCAAATTGCGTTTCCCCCCGCGATGCCATCGCTATGATGCCATCGCGTTGGGGCGATCCGTTTGGAAGCAGTTTCTCAGTAAGCGTCTTAGGAAGCAGTTTCTGCGGCGCCAATTTTGGCGATCGCCAGGAAATCGCTTGCCGTGAGGCTGGCCCCGCCGATGAGTCCGCCATTTACGTCGGGCTGCCCCAAAAGGGACTCGGCATTGTGGGGCTTCATGCTTCCGCCGTACAGTACGTGAACGGCAGCGGCGTCTTCGGTGCTGCTTAGCGTGGCGAGTTCGCTACGCACGAAGGCGTGCATCTCCTGCGCCTGTTCGGGCGTGGCCGAATCGCCGGTTCCAATAGCCCAGACGGGCTCATACGCAACGACAACCGCATCTCCTGCAATGGACGCTTCATCGAGGGCCGCGCGCAGTTGGGTGCGTACGACGTCTTCGGCGTTACTTGCATCGCGCTGGGGTTTGGTTTCGCCCACGCAGATGACGGGAATTAGGTCGTGCGCCTGGGCTTGCTTCACCTGGGCATTTACATCTGCATCCGAAAGCCCAAACAGCTGACGCCGCTCGGAGTGGCCCACGATAACGTGCGTGCAGCCGACGGCTTTGAGCATGGGAGCCGACACTTCGCCAGTGAATGCGCCAGCGTCTTCGTGATGCATATGTTGCCCTCCAAGCGCAACAGGCGTTTCGGCCAGCTCGCCGCCTACGGCTTGCAGGTTGACATCGGGTGGGCACACGAGCATGTCGATGGGAGCCAACGTATCCTGGTCCGCCAGATAGCCCGATGCCAGCGACTGGGCCAGCGATTGGGCATCGGGAAGAGTGGTGTTCATTTTCCAGTTTCCGGCAATAAGCATATTAAACAGGAGGATAAGTCGAAAAAAAGCGAAACTGCTCAGCGCTATGAATTATCTTACCCCTCAATAGGGCAGCGAAAACGAGCGAGTGCGGCTCGCGCAAGGCGGGGGGAGCCGCACAGGGGTACGCGTTTGAGATAATTCCTTACTGCTTCCGAGCTTCGTAGGCAAACATCGGGGGGATATTGAGCAGGACGTACTCTTTCTCCACATGTGGAAACTGCTGACGCAGCGGCTGCTCCATGTGGTTGTAGTTTTGATACACCAGGAACTTGCCGTTGTCGTGGAGCGCGTCGAACGTAGACTGAATCAGCGCTGTTTTGACGCCATCATCCAGGAACGAAAACGGGATGCCGGAGATGATGTAATCGACCGGCGTCAGGTCGTGGGCCTCGATGATGGATTCCACGTTCTCGGCCCGGTCGTGTACCACCGTAACCTGCTCGTTCTGCGCCTCGAACGACTGCAAGTCGCTCACGAACCCGTCGTTGCTCTCAATGAGCACGAGCGAGGAGTCGGGATGCATGTGTCGGGCTATGTATCGGCTAAAAACGCCATCACCCGGGCCGTATTCCACGATGGTATGCGGCGTATCGAAGTCGATCCACCGGCACACGCGTTTCACCAGATACGACGACGATGGCGTAATTGCAGCCACATCGCGGTCTTTGATAAAGTTCTTAATGTAGGAGAGCGTACCCATGCAAACAAAAAAAGTCAGTGAGCAAAAACAGACGGTGGCTCCGTTGCTTAACGCAAAGGAAGACGGTGAAATAACGCAAGGGGCAGGGTGCATATGAGGAAGCAGCACGCCACCCACCGACGCCGTGGTTTACGGCGCATCGTCTTGCGATGCATTATCTTGCGACGCGTCATCGGCGTCTGATGGCACCAGCGCACGCAGGTCTTCTTGCAGCGCTACGATAGCAGTACCCAAATACTTGTCTACGATGTGCCCCTCGGCATCAATTAAGACACGGGTGGGCAGCGAAGCAATGTTATACGTTTCAAGCAGCGGACTTTCAGCGCCTTCGGGGGCAATGACATGATGCCCCGGCAGCGTGCGCCCTTCGCGGAAGGCCTCGTTAAGCAAGGAGTCGGGCTGAAGCGAGATGGAGATGATCTGCAGGTCTTGCGCCTCGGTGCCTTCGTAGATGGCATTGCGCGTCGGGATTTGCTCGCGGTAGAGGCGACCTTCAGGACGATAGAACTCAAGCAGCACGGGGCGTCCGCGCAGCGCGTCGAGCGAG
This sequence comes from Longimonas sp., assembly GCF_046498435.1. Lineage (NCBI taxonomy): Bacteria > Pseudomonadati > Rhodothermota > Rhodothermia > Rhodothermales > Salisaetaceae > Longimonas > Longimonas sp. Next base: position 12,440 of record NZ_JAWOAR010000163.1, read on the forward strand.
AGCGTATCGCCCTCAATGGTCGTCAGGTCAAAGGGAGGAGCTGTATTGCCCGGAAGCAGATTTTCGGCTTCGTACTCGGCCCGGGTCGCCCATTCGGCCCAATCGCTATCGGGATAGGTGTTGCGCAGGGTGCGTGCGGCATCGAGTGCGGCGTCGCGTTCGAGGCTGTCGAGATGGGTGCGCACAACCTCGGCCATGAGTGTGGCGCGGGTGTCGGTGCTGACTCCGGCCTCCTCGGCATGAGCGATGGCTTGCTCCAGTAGATCGAGCGCAGAGGCCTGGCCTTCGCGCTCCGCCTGTGCGCGCCGGGCAATACGCATCGCCTCCCCATAGCGCGGATTCGTAGGCTTCAGTTCCAGGCTGCGGGCCACAGTCAGCGAGTCGTTCCAGCCCTCAATCATTGCAATAGATTCGACCGCAGCCAGGTCAGCCATATACGATCCAGGAAAGGAGTCGCTCAGCCGCCACAAGATGCTGCTTGTCTGGCGGATGTTCTGGCCCATACGGCTTTCGTCGATCTCTTCCTGCAGGCCCTGCACCATTGATTGCCGGTGAAGCGCCATGGTGTTGCGATACGCCATAAGCGCGTCGTTCTCGGGCGAGCGAATGCGGGCCAGTCCCCGCAGCGGCAGTTCCATCTCCAACGATGCCGTGTCGCCATCGGCAACCACGACCTCGCCCTGGTGCACGGTGTTGCCGCGCCGCTGCACCACGTACGGGTAGATAGACCGCTCGTTAGCGCGCACCGTCATGCTAAAAGCGCCCGTGGAATCGGTTTGGGCAATGCCCAGGGTGTCTACCTCGCGTCCGGTTGACTGGATGACGAGCACGCTGAATCCGCTATAATCCCCCGATGGGTCTACGTCTTCGCTTACGGTAATGGAGCCGCGTAGCACGCTTTCAACAGCAGCCGACTCTTGAGCGGAACTGGATCCACAGGCAGTGATGAGCAAGATGGCGCACAGCAGACTGGCTGCAAGTCCATACGAAGCAGCGGGCAACGAAAACGGGTGAGGCGTAGGCACAGCAGAGCAGGCGGGTAAAGAGGGATGCGAAATAAAGGGGGCGAAACAAAAGGAGTGCCAGCCTAAAAGCGGACCTTAGTTACCGGTTGGAAGCCCGCTCGTCGAGCTTCTCGGTGAGCAGGTTACGCACAAGTTGCGGATTGGGCGACCCATCGACACGCTGCATGACCTGTCCAATGAAGAAACCGAGCAGGCCGTCTTTGCCATTGAGGTACGTTTCGACATTGTCGGGATGGTTGTCCAGCACCGATTCGGCTACCGGTTCCAGCTGACTGCGATCCGAGATCTGGATGAGGTTGTGGTCGTCCGCAATTTTGCCAGCGGAGGCATCGGTGTGCTCAAGCATCAGATTAAACACCTTTTGTGCTCCGCTGGAGCTGACTTTGTCTTCCAGACGCAAGTATACAAGCTGGGCCAGACGCCGGGGCGTAACGGGAAGCGTTTCGGGCGTGTAGTCCGTTTCATTAAGCGTACGTAGCACATCGCTCATCACGAAGTTGGCCACCTCCTTCGCCTGGGCATTGGTATCGCCGCCTTTGGTGCGTTTGAAAAGCGACGAAAGCGCCTCCTCGAAGTAGTCGGCCACGGCGCGCTCTTCGGTGAGCACTTCGGCATCGTAGGGCGGCAAGCCCAAGCTGTGGACGAACCGGTTGCAGCGGGCATCCGGCATTTCGGGGAGGTTGGCGCGCAGGGCCTCCACGCGCTCCGCAGGCACCACGACCGGTGGCAGGTCGGGGTCGGGCATGTAGCGGTAGTCGTGCGCCTCTTCTTTCGAGCGGAGCGGGCGGGTCCGCTCAGCATCGGCATCCCACAGCAGGGTGTGCTGCTGCACCGCCTCGCCCTGTTCGTGGGCTACAATCTGGCGGTTAATCTCGTATTCGAGCGCGCGCTCCACGTTGCGAATAGAGTTTAGATTCTTGAGCTCGGTGCGCGTGCCCAATCGGGTTTGTCCTTTTGGACGCACTGATACGTTGGCATCGCAGCGGAGCGAGCCCTCCTCCATATTCCCGTTGCTGATGCCGAGCCAGCGCACCAACTGGCGCACTTTCTGTAGATAGCGATACGCCTCGCGCGGGGAGCGCAGATCAGGCTCCGACACCATTTCGATGAGAGGCACGCCACATCGGTTGTAGTCGAGCAGCGTGTGGGCCTCGTCCTGGTCGTGAATGGACTTCCCCGCGTCCTCCTCCAGGTGAATTCGCGTGATGCCAATGCGTTTGCGCGTAGGCAGGTCGTTGTCGGCCTGCTTGTCGGCTTCCTCAGTCTCAATTTCGAGATACCCACCGTAGCACAGGGGCGTGTCGTACTGCGAGGTTTGGTAGCCTTTGGGCAAGTCGGGGTAAAAGTAGTGCTTGCGCGCAAAAAACGAGCGCTCGGCAATCGAGCAATGCGTAGCCAGCCCCATGCGCAGCGTATGCGTAACCGCCTCCGTATTGAGCACTGGTAGCGTGCCGGGATGTCCAAGACTCACCGGATCAACATGCGTATTCGGAGGAGCCCCATAAGATGCTGCTTCTGGGCTGAATAGCTTGCTCTCGGTTTGGAGTTGGCAGTGCACCTCCAACCCAATGACGGGTTCGTACGTCTCGTGCAGCATAAAACGGGCGTCAGGCAAGGAAAACCGAAAAACCAGCGCGTGGACAGTGCCCTGTGTAAGGCACTACTTGGCTGCTAACTTAACCACCGGCGCATTGTTCAGCATGCAGCATTGCTGAGCCGCCGTATGCAAAATACCTACAGCCCTTCCCACTTGCCGAGAATCTCTTCTACATGGGCATCGGTTTTGGGACGCTTAAAGATGTGCCGGATGATGCCGTCGGGGTCGATAAGGTAGGTGGTACGCTTCGTGCCAACTACGGTGTTGCCGTACAGGTTACGCTCGCCATACACGCCGTACGCGGTCAAGATGGTGTGCTCCGGATCGGCCACAAGAGGAAACGGCAGGTCGTATTCATCCGCAAAATCGGCATGTGAATCCACCCCGTCTTCCGATACGCCAACGACGGCGATTCCTTGATCTTGCAGGCGGGTGTAGCCATCACGGAGCGTGCACGCCTGGGTGGTGCAGCCCGGCGTGTCGTCTTTCGGGTAGAAGTAGAGCGCCACCCACTGCCCACGGTAATCAGAAAGCGTGAGTGATTCGTTTTGCTGCGTAGGCGCGGTAAAATCGGGAGCGGGGGTGCCAACGTCGAGGCGATTGATGGAGGCAGGCATAAAGACAGCGGTGCGTGAGCAAGAAACGAGTGGCTGTTCTCACTTCGACTCCGAGGGAGCGTTCCCATCTACATCGGTCAATGGTAGACGGATGCGGAAGGTGGTGCCAACCCCCTCGGTGGTTGTGAACGTGATTGCGCCGTCGAGTTCAGTGATGGTTTTGTGCGCAATCGAGAGCCCCAGTCCTGTCCCGCTGGTTTTGGTGGAGAAGTTAGGTTGGAAGATCTTGTCGCGTTCATCCGGTGGGATGCCGACGCCGTTGTCGCGTACGGTAAGTTCAGCGTATCCATCGGGATAGGCGCTGGTGGGGGCGTGGCGCGTGGTGGCAATCTGGATGTGTGGTTCACGGTCGTCGGGCACTGCTTGCAGCGCATTTTTGAGCAGGTTAATGCATACGCGCCGCAGCTCTTCGCGGTCGGCTTCGACAACGAGTGGGGCGTCGTGCCAGGTGGTTGTGAAGGCGTCGTCGGGGGCTTCCTCGCGGATGAGCTGGGCCGCCTCCTGGGCTACTTCGTTCACATCAAGTGGCTCTGGAACACGGGTAGGCAGGCGTGCAAAGGAGGAAAACTCGTTGGCGATGCGCGAAAGCGTATTGATCTGGTCGATGAGCGTGTCGGTGATACGTGCAAAGAGTTTCGCAAACTGGTCGTCGTCTTTGGGAGCGGCGTTGGTTGGGGCGGTCTCTGATGCATCCCCCCGATGCTGAAAGGCCCGTTTGAGGTGCTGAATGGAGAGCTTCATGGGGGTGAGCGGATTTTTGATTTCGTGGGCCACCTGCCGCGCCATTTCGCGCCAGGCCAGTTCCCGTTCTTGCTGCGCCAGCTTGCGGCGCTGTTCGGCGAGTTGGGCTCGCATGTCGTTGAAGGTTTGCACGAGTTCGCCAATCTCGTCGCGCGTTTCTACCGGCAGCATGCGTGCAAAGCGTCCCTCTCCGACAGCTTCGAGCCCTTCACGCAGCTGCGCAATCGGTTGTGCGATGGCGCTGGCCACGAGCGAGGCGGTGCCCATGACCACGATAACGAGCATAAGCAAAGCGCCAAACAGATAGGCAAGGGTGCGGGCCTGCTCCTCTTCGAGTTGCTCTTGCTGTGCCAGTGTGGGCACCGCCACCACGAAGCGCGTGCGTCCCGAGGCATCGGTGAGGGCCTGATAGCCCACGCGATACGCAAACGTCCCAATGCTGCGGCGCGCCGTTGTGAAGCGTCGTCCCTCAACATGAAGCGCGTGGTAGACCTCCATAGGCAGGCGCGGCTCCACGAGTCCGTCGCGCACGAGGCGCGGGCGGCTGGTTTCGATGAGCAGCCCGTCTTCGTACACATCCAGGTCGGTGCCCATGCGCACGGCTAACGCGTTCATATCGGTGCGCTCTACCACGCGAAAGACGCGCTCGTCGGTGCGGGCCTCCAGGGCGAGTGTTTCCTCGACCCGCGAGAGGGCATCGGCAAGGCGCCGTTCGACGCCCCGATCGCTTTCTTCTTCGACTACCTGTACGCCCAGCACGCCCACCGCCAGGGCCGCCGCTACGCCTACCCCCAAAAATGCATTGAGCACCTTATCGCGAAACCGGACGCGCGGAGCTGGAATCAGCCCCAGGTGGTAGCGCAGTGCCACCCCCAGCAGATACCCGAGCAGGCCCAGCCCCAAAACGGCTACGGTGATGCGAAACAGATAGTACAGATGGTCGAACGGCATGATGGTGGGCAGCCGCGCCACCACCACGCGGTCATCGGCAGTGCGTTCGTAATACGTAAGGTAGCGGTGCTCGCCCTCGGTGGTGTGTCTCCAAAAGGAGGATGTGGTGCGCAGCCGTTCGCGCACGTCGGGGCGAAGCCGTCCTGCTCCTACATCGGGGCCTTGGTTGCGCTGCAAGATGCCATCCACAAATACGGAGAGCGCAAGATCGGCATACAGGTCATTGTATGAGCCATCGGGCAGGAACACGCGGGGGATATCGCTGCCACTGCCCACGAGCCCAGCGCGTGGCTCAATGCGGACCATCACCCAGTGCAGGGGGGAGGGCCCTTGCAAGCGCTGCAAGCCGACATACTCCACTGCGGCGCGGCCTCGGCGATCACGGCGCAGGTCTTCAGGGAGTGGGGTGGCCATCGGACCGGTGCTACCTTGCATGGTGTACAGCGTTTGCATCCGCTGAAAGATGCGCTCGTCTTCGGGGGTCTGCCCCACGCGCTGCGGACGCACCCCCGGGGTGGCGTATTGGGCTTGGGGGGTGCCGACCGAGTCGAGCAGCACCAGTCGCGATTCGTACGGGCTCAGTGAGGTGAGTAGGGAGCTGCGCAGTGCATCAGTCGCTATAGCGTCGAGGCTATCGGCGGTGATGGCCTCGGCCTCCCAGCGGTTTAGGTCGGCCCCTACACCATCTACGATCTGCTGAAGAGCAAACAAGAGGCGCGGGTTACGTCCCTCAACAAACGACTGTGCGGCTTCGGCCATGCGGCCCCGCCGTTGCTCATCCATGCCCACATAGAGCAGGGCATATAGTGTTGTGGCAAGTATGATGATAGCGGGAAGCAGGCGCTGCACTGTAAGATGGTTGAGCCCTGCATAGGGCCAGGTGCGCCCTACAAATGCAAGTCCTCCAGCGCTTATCAGTAGACCGACGGATACGATCGGTACGATCGGCTCCGTCGGGGCCGTCCATACAAACAGAGTAGTTGCCGATACGCCGCAGCAGGCCAGTCCAAGCGCGGCCAGTATGCCCGGGCCATAGGTTGCAGGCCAGGTGGGAAGCACCAGGCGACTCACCATCCACCACAATGCCACCAGTCCCAAAAACAGCCCCACGAGTAGGAGTGCCAGACTGCTAAACACAATGAGAATGAGGGGACTGGGGAGTAGCCCGGTACGTGCGAAAAAGTTGAGTGTGCTGTCGAGGATCGCGTGCTCAACAACATGCGCTACCGCAAGTGCAGCGCTGAGTCCTGTTACCGTGAGTACGACTCCCCCCACGGCTGCCGTAAGCACCGCGCGGCGGCGAGGGCCATCGAGGGTATAGCGCGTGGCCCAGGCGTCTGACCATGCCATAGGCAAGCGGTAGCGCACGCCCAGCATAAACAGCCCTAAGCCGATCAGTGCCACCCATCCGCCGGTGAGCAGCAGGTCGCCAATGGAGCGCATGAGCCCTCCCCCAACGCCCGAGGCCAGGTGTACCGGGTCAAATAGCATGGCTCCTGTGCTATCTGCAGGCATCCATCGCGCAGGGATGTCGAGATAGATAGCAATATAGCGCAGTGCAACCAGTCCCAACACGAGGGCGGCCATCCATCCGGTGGCAGCACGTAAACTGCGGAGGGCGGTACGACGTGTGCGCTTCCAGGCCGATTGGAACTGATATACGCCCCCTCCCAGAAGCCAGAGTAAAACCATCGCAACAACGCCTCCCAGTGCATCCCCCATGCGCTCCTGCTCCATACGCAGCAATTGGTCGGTGTCGGGGCGCACCAAATGCACCAGGGCAATCGGCACCTCGCGCAGGTCGCGCAGAAGAACTGTTGTAGACGCGTCGCGGCTGGGACGATCGGCATCGGGTGGGACGGCGATCTTCCAAGAGATGTCAATCGGGAGCGGCAGGTCGGCGGCCCACTGTGTACTAAGTTGGTAGGCACGGATGAACCGGTTCTGCACCGGGGGATCTACGTGCACCTGCCGCATCACTCGCACAGCGCCAATGGCGCGGCCTTCCACGCGTACCGGGGCCCAGGCAACAAGAGCGGTTTGGGCGTTGCCCTTCTGCGCAACAGCGACCTGCGTATCCCGCAGAAATGCTTCTTGGTCGGGGGCCGAGTCGAGCGGCATACTAAACCCGGTCCATCCCATAAGACGAGGCGTGGGCGAGTACACCTCTACTGCAAGTCGCTCTCCCAGATCGAGGCTTGCCAGATGCTCAACCAGCCGATTCGGGCGCTCTGTGCTCCGCGATGCACGAGCCAGACTACGAATAATGACCGAGTCGCGCGCCAGGGCTTCCGCCTCTCGTACCAGCGAGGCACGCAGGGTTTGGTATCGTGTGGATACGGTAGCACGTACCTCTTCGAGCCGCTCCGTGTCACGTCCGGCAACATGTTCGGGGGCAAGGTAGACACGCGCAACCCCCAGAAAAACCGCCCCTGCACCCAGCAGTGCAGCGACCATCCAATACAGTACTAAACGAGACGAAAAAGCGCGCATGCCAGCGGCAGCCAAAAACAGAGAGCAACAGTCCAGGTCCGCCGGATCCATCCGGTACGCCTGGATGCATACATCATACGGTATAGCACGGGCGATACCAACTTCGGTGCCTGTCTCGTGTCTGCAGGCGGTTAGGGCTGTGCCACTTCGATGCGTAGTTCATGGAAGACCCATGCGGTAGAGCCTTCGTCGAAGCGGACCATGACGCAGAAGGGTGGCGGTTTTGCCGCGGTTGGTTGGCTGGATTCCCGGTCGAGCCGGGAATGACGAATGCAAAAGGTGGCGGCTTCGCCGCGATTGGTTGACTGGATTCCCGATCGAGTCGGGAATGACGGCAGAAGGGTGGCGGCTTTGCCGCGGTTGTTGGGCTGGATTCCCGGTCGGGCCGGGAATGACGGCAGAAGGCGCGGGGCGGTGTTCGCGTGGGCAATGTGACGCCGATCTACGGGGCTTTTCGTAGGCGCGATCTCCAGGTCGCGATCGGGGCGGAACGTGGGTCGGCGCCTGGAGATGCCTCCTGCGGGGGATTGTTGGATTACGCTGCGCTGGTCCAACCTGTGCGGGCTATGCGATGCATGCCGCCATTTCGGAATCCAGGCGTCAGACTTCGAATGGGTTGATGACCGATATGCCGGATTGCTCGAAGTCGCGGGTGTTGCGCGTCGCGATGCTGGCGCCGTGGGTGAGACAGA
>NZ_JAWOAR010000179.1:0-29840 GCF_046498435.1 Longimonas sp.
TCGAGCACTAAGGGTACCAGCAGTACCGTGGCCGCGACGTTCGACATCATAAGTGAGAAGAGCGTGGTGAGCACACCCAGCGCCAGGAGGATCATAAACGGGTGGACCCCCTGAACGCTCTGCACCAGCGTCTCGGCAATGAAGGACGCCGCCCCCGACGACTCCATGGCGAGGCCGATGGGGATGAGACCAGAGATGAGAAAGATAACCTTCCATTCGACGGCGCGGTAGGCATCTTCGATAGAAAGGACGCCTCCCAAGACCATTGCAATGGCCCCGGTGAGGAAGCCGATGGAGATCGGAAGGTCGAGCAGCAGCACGGCCCCGAGGGCAGCGGCAAAGCTGCTGACAGCAAAGATCGCTTTTTCGGGGCGCTTTTCCTCACGCTTTTTCAGTGGTGTGACGGTGATAAAGTCTTCGCTTTCCTCGAAAAACTGCAGGCTCTCCCACGCTCCCTGTAGGACGAGCGTATCTCCGGCGCGGATGAGATGGTCGGCCACATCCTTGTCAATCACCTGGCTTTCGCTAAAGACGAGAACCACCTGCGCGTTGTACACGTCGCGGAGCGCTGCCTCCCGAATCGTCTTGTCAACCAGGCTCGATCGTGCCGGGATGACCACCTCCAGGTAGCCTACCTCAGCATCTTGGGCCGACTTCTCGCCTTTCTCCAGAAGACGAAGGTCGTTATCTTGGGCGAACTCTCCGATCTCTTCTTTTTGCCCTTGTACCAGCAGCTGCTGATCGGTTTCAAACTGCAGGTCATCCCAGATCTTGTACTCATCGGCGTCTTTATCGTAAGCGCGCAACAGGTTGACATTGTATTGAGCTCCCATTTGCGACTCTTCGACGGACTTCCCAACGAGGGGGCTTTTCTCCGGAATACGGAATGTGTAAATGGAGTCCGAGAGTCCCCAGACGTTGAGCATTTTTGCCCCGGCTGTCATTTCTGGATCTGTCGCCTCGCCGGTTGGGAGCAGCGACGAGCTGAATAGCAGAAAGTAGGCTACACCGACGATCAGGAGGACGATGCCGATTGGTGTTACGCTAAAGAACGAAAAGGCCTCGATACCACGGCTTGCGAGCAAGTCGTTGAGCACGATCAACGAACTCGTTCCGATCATCGTGAGCGTCCCGCCAATCAAGGCGGCAAACCCCATTGGCATCAGCAGGCTTGATATGGGGATGTTTTCCCGTTTGGAAATGCCCGTCAGAACCGGAAGAAAGAGCGCTGCGGCTCCGATGTTCTGCATGAACCCAGATAGCACGCCCACAGTGAGCGACACCGTAGACAGAATGCGTCGTCGCCCTGACCCGGCGACACGCAAAATGAAGTCGGCAATGTTGTCGGTGACGCCAGAGGCAAACAGACCGCGCCCCATGATCATCACTCCGATAATCGCCAGGACGGCGTTGCTGGAGAACCCAGAGCGGGCGTCTTCCGGAGACAGGCTCCCCGTCCATACCAGCGCCAGCATCGCGAGAATGGCAACAATGTCGATCCGCAGCCACTCGGTGATGATAAGGACGACGGTGACGGCCAGAATGCCGAGAACGATGAGGAGCTGTGGGTCCATACTGATGCGGTCAATGGGTGAAACTGAAAAACAGCCGGACGCCTTGGGGGGACGTGTCGTGGGGACGTGCCGTGAGGACGTGCCGTGGGCAGGTCGATGATTCTTGATGTATGTACACGACGGACCGGGACGCGTGTGCCGAATAGGTCGGGTCGTTACCTGCTATCTCGGAGCGTATCCGGCGCACAGGGCTATTCTCACGACTATATTCTCATGTCGATGCGGGCGCTCCCATGTTGCAAGACGCGCCTCCGCATTTCCAGCACGGTCAGGCAGCGCATTCGAGCATTGGGTTCATCGGCTGCCTGGGTCGCCACATAAAAAGCCGACCGGATGTACGTCCAGTCGGCTCGTTAGGGCTATGGGGTGCGGATGCGTGTTAGGCGAGCGCGTCCACCAGTTCGCGGCAGAAGTCGGGGATGTCTTTCACCACGCGGCCCCAGACGATGGCGCCGTCTTGGAATGCGGCCTCATCGACCCAGGTGGCCCCGGCGTTGACCAGGTCGTCTTTGATGCCGAGGCTTCCGGTGGCGCGATGGCCGTCTACGATACCCGCCGAGATGCCAACAAGCCCGGCGTGGCAGATGAGGCCCACAGGTTTGTCTTGTGCATAGAGATCGGCGACCAGCGAGGTGACGCCTTCGTAGCGGCGCATCTTGTCGGGCGCCCAGCCGCCGGGGACCACGATGCCGTCGAAGTCGTCGGCGCTCAAGTCGCGCGCGGCCACCTCGCTGGTGGCGGGCACGCCGTTCTTGCCCGTGTAGGTGCGATTGGCCTCGGGGGCAGCAATGGTGACCTCGGCGCCTTCTTCTTGCAGGCGCATGGTGGGCACCCAGAACTCCAGGTCTTCGAAGGAGCGTTCCAGAAGCACAACAACACGTTTGCCTTGAAGTCGCATAACATCGGTGGATTGAGTGAGAGCAGCAGGATGATGATGGTCTGTGGTGCAACGTACGCCACAGCACAGGGCGAATGCAATGCGTATCTGCAACAATGCTGACAGGGGCGATGCTGCTCCGCGCTGCAGTCCGAACCGGGAAGTGGGTTGGCCTCGGCATCGTCGGGCCTGGCAAACGGGTCGGCACAAGTTACCTCGTCAGCGCGATGAGGAGGACGCTCCAGCCAACACCAACCCGACTACCGCCCTCCTCGTCGCAAGGCTCGTGTCTGTACGTGTTTAGCGCGATTCTATAACTGCCCGCGATCCAGCGCTCTTCACCGAAGGATCGTGCCACACGTGCAGGAGCGGCGTCGAGATCCTTCCCCCCGACGGTCGTCGTGGGTCAGGATGACGTTGAGGTGTGAAGTAAAGGAGCAGTCCCCCAATCACTCCCCTAAAGAGGGGAGCTGTAGTACCAGCGACTGAGGGGGGGATAGACTGGAGCCAACGGTCCCCCGTTGGCTCAGCAAATGAAGGCTCCTGCGTTTCCCACGCGACAGCGATACCGAAGGGGGGTGCCGTGGTGTACGCCAGAAACGCAGACGGTGCCGACAGTGGTCGGTATCTGTTTAGCGCGATTCAATGGCCGCCCAGGATATCTGGAACAAGTCGCTAAACACATACACGGCTTTAGCCGGGGGAGTGTCAACTACGTTCGGTGGCCATCAAGACGCGTAGTTCCAGTGCCTGGGCCGCGGAGGCCACCGTGGCAAACTGGCGAATGGTAGCCCCCTCGTCTGCACGCAGCACCACAGTGGTTGTCGTTTCGCTGCGTGCATCACGCATGCGCTCTGTGAGTTGCCCTTCGGAGGCTGGATTCCCGTTCACAAAGTAGCTCCCATCCTCCGTGAGCGACACCGTGATGTACTGCTGCTCAACTGGGGCCGACGCATCAACCTCGGGGAGCGTAACTTCGATTCCCAGTTGGGGGACGAAGCTGGATGTAAGAAGGAAAAACACGAGGAGCAGCAGGACCACATCCGTCATCCCCGCCAGACTGATTGAGGATACGGGAGGGCGCGACGGCTCAAAATCGAAGCTCATAGCAATGCAGGATCCGTAGAAGAAATCGACAGAGGCATTCAAGCGCTACCCCACGGGCTCCTGAAGCAAGTCGATGAAGTCTGTTGCCGAGCGCTCCATACCGTTCGTGAGCCGTTTGATACGGTCTAACAGGTAGTTGTACGCCAGCGAGGCAATAATGCCCACGAGCAGGCCCGCAGCTGTCGTAATCAACGCCTCCCAAATACCGCCCGCAAGCACACTTGGATTTACGTTGCCTTGCAAGCTCTGAATGTCTTGAAACGCGCGAATCATGCCTAACACCGTTCCAAAAAAGCCAAGCATCGGAGCCACGCTGGCAATGCTGGCAAGCATGTTGGTGCGCTTCTCTAAGAGGAAGGTTTCATGCTTTCCAGCCGCCTGCACAGCATCCTGAATTTCAGAGATAGGGCGCCCCAAACGCTCTAAGCCCTGCCGAAGAATCCGAGTGATGGGCACGTCCTGGCGCTGACAGTACGCAATAGCTCCATCAATGTCGTTAGCGCGGATATACTCACGCACTTGATCGGTGATCACCTCTGGATTGCCGGAGGCTTGCCGAATCGTAAGCAGACGCTCAATAAACAGATATACCGCCACAAACGAGAGCAAGAGGATGGGAATCATGACCCATCCGCCTTGAATCAAAATGTCGAGCACAGACATGGCGCCCTCGTCAGCAGCAGTTGCGGCCAGGCTGTCCTCGGCCGAATCGGGAGGGAGGGCGGCCTGAAGGCGAAAGTACATAAGCAAAGAAGGCGTAAGTACAAGCGAGAAAGATACGAAAAGCAGACCCGTACGTGTGGAAAGCACACCGCACACCCGCCATGGAGAAACCCAAAGCGGCGCTACGGTTGCGCTATAGTTGTAATGCCCAGGCGTCTTCGGGGACTACGTCGCTGTATGCTTCCTGTGCATCCTGTGCTTCTGCCTGGGAATCGAACTGTCCAACGACGACGCGGTACCGCGTCGTTCCATCGGAACCGTCACTCGGCAGAATATCAACGGGAAGCCCGTCTTCTTGGAGCGACGACGTGAAGATCGATTGGAGTTCTTCCGCTTCGGTTTCGCTGGTTCGAGAGGCCACGACCAACGTCCAGCCTCCTTCATCCGGTTGAATGGAAGGCGCTTCGTCGGATGGATCGGGCGCATCCTCTTCAGCGGCGTCGTCAGAGGACTCAGCATTGCCATCGGTATCGGACGCCTCATCGTTGGACGCCTCATCGTTGGACGCCTCATCGTTGTTGGAAGGCGCGTCATCGTCTTCAGAGGCATCAGCATCACTCGCATCGCTATCCGAGGGGGCTGTGTCGGTGTCAGAGGCACCAACGTCGCGGCTGTCGGCTGTGGCATCTTCCGCATCGGAAGACGCCCCCGCTTCGCTTCCCGAAAATGAGGCGCGGACCTGTTCTGCGACCGTGCCCGGTGCTGGTACGGTACCTTGCTCGCCCAGCACGATCCATCCGCCTATAAAAGCAGCTAACAGGAAGAGGACGCCTGCTGTAGTGCGCCACCCTGTACGTTCCTGGGAGGGTGCCGGATCAGATTCACCATCAGCATCACCATCAGCAGGGGAGACAGGCGCCGCGTCATCAGCCGTATCAGATGTTTCTACCGGAGATGCAGCGGGCGTCGCATCGTCTGAACGTGCTGATGCATCGTCATCTTCATCCAGATCCAGGTCCTCATCCAGATCCAGGTCCTCATCCGGTTCGTCACCGAAGGCAACGCTCGACAAATCCCACTCCCGATCCTGGCTCCAGAAGTCGCTATCGGGAGCATCGGAGTCGCCCGCATCGTCTTCTTCCTGATCGGCATCGTCGGAAGTCTTAGGCTTATTGGATTCGGACGGCCAGAGCGATCCGGTGTCCGATCCACCCGCAGCCGGAAGTTCCTCGGTTGCATCGTCTGCATCCGCCTCAGTATCCGACGGGGTAGAGGAAGCCGCCGTTGATTTTTCTGCCTCCTCCTTGGTCTGCTTGGATGGAGACGGTTTAGATGTAGGGGGCGATGTTCGGAACGCGGAGGGCTCAGCCAGCGCGGTAGATGTGTCGGGGGCACGGGCCGGCTCAGGGGCTGGCTCTTCTTCAAGCCCGGCATAATCTTCGTTGACGGCTTCCACCAGTGCATCATCGGGCGTAAACTGGAGGGTGCCCTCGGCATCGGTCGAGAACGTACCAAGGTTCGGAATTTGCACGCCCGAACTATTGCCGGCGCGTTTTCGCACTTGTTTCAGGAGTGCTTTGAGTATGGGGGCCACCTCCGACTCAGATAACCCCAGATGGTCAGCCAGTCGGGATAAGAGACGGTCAGACATAAGCAAGGGGGGCGTTCATGAGGTAGAGGGCGAGTCGTGCGGCGTGAAGGTGATCGTGCGCTTTGGCGGCGACCACATCGCGGCATCGTCGCTTTGTTGGACGGTGCTGGAGGCGTGCTCCACCTGAATGGTACCCAGACCGGGAAGGTTTACATCACGCCCCGCGGCCAACTCGTCTTGCACAACGGCGCAAAAGGCCTTAAGAACGTCTTTGGGAGAAGGGCGAGCCATAACAATCTGTGATCGTTTTGAATTATGATGAACGCACGTACTGTAGCTTACCACATTTTGCGCCCATCTTCAATACGTGATTGGGTGGATGGACGAGAAACCGGAGGACGGTTGGAGGACAACGGCGTGCTCACCCTCTCCTGGTTACGACGAAACAGCATCTACCAGAGGAGTCGGAGTCCTGCACCAACGCGGGCAGTGGGTTGGGGGTAGCCGGGCCACTCGGTCATGTCGTTTGCCCCAATATCTTGTACGTATGCCGTAACTTCAATGTTGGGCACAATTTGCACCTCGCCTGAGAGGCCGACCCCTACGAATCCATCTGCTGTAGCTTCGCCGGTTGCATCGAGGTCGCGCGTGCCCTGGCCACGCAGATGAAACTGAAGTCGCGCCTGTCGTTCGGGGAACTGATACCCAACGGTGGCCTCCCCCTGAGCGCTGGGCACAAACGGCAGGCCATCGCCTGCGTCTACGCTGCCGCCGGTGTAGGAGACGGCCATCGTGCCAAACCAGCGGGCATGGGCCTGAAGCGTGGCATCTAGCCCAAGCGTCCATGTCGTCGCATCGAGGTACTGCGCATCGTATGTGTACTGCGCATCGTATGTCGGGGCCGACGCCAGCGTAAAGAATCGGCGCGAGGGGCTGCTCGCAACGCCGCCATGCACATCCACCTGCACCGGACCCGGTGCCCACTGCAGGCCTGCAGTGGCATCGAGGGTGCGCGCTGTTGCTCCAAGTCCGGGACGCGCATTCATGTACGGGTTCGTACGAAGCAGATCAATGGGGGTGTGAAGCGTGATCGAGGGCACTTGCTCGGCATACAGCATCCACATCGGGGCAAACCGCCACTCTACAAGCCCATACGGAGCCCCGTACGTGTTCGATGTTGACGCGCCAAGCGGAGCCTCGTCGGTCGCAGCGCCCAGGATGGCGGCGCCGCCCTCCACGCGCAGGTCGGGGCGATCTACAATCTGCACAATGCCATGCAGCGCGCCCGAGCGGCTGTCGCCCGAGAAGGCGGCGTTGCCTCCGTGCCCTGCCACATCGGCATTGCCGCGCAGGGTTACAGCAATAGCAGACAGATCGAAGGTCGCCTCAAGATCTGTGTGGAAGCGCTGGGTCGAAAAGGTCAGGTCTTCCGTCTCCAGATCGTGCGCCTCGTATCCCAGGGTCCACGTAAGCGGCAGCCCCTCGTGCACGTGCAGCGTATGCGTGGTACCCAATTGCCCAATAGACCGCTCGGGAACGGGTTGGCCGTCATTTACGCCGTACAGATCATACTGCTGATAGCCGCCGTCAATGCTGGATGTGAGTCCCCAGGTTCCACCCCGATGCGAAAGAGAGAGCGCCCCCTCGCCCCTGTCGAACGCCGTTCGCACATCGCGGTCGTCGAAGGGCTGGGCCCCGTTCATCCCTTCGTAGTCGCCCTCCAGCTGCAACGACGTGCGTGCAGATACAGGCAGTTGCAGATCAGTAGCGGCGCGTCGTTCGGTAAAGCGTCCGCCTCCTACTTCCAACGAGCCATTCATACCGCTAAGAAGCGGCGGCAGCGGCGCGCGTCCGCCGTAGTCGGCTTCGGGCGGGTCCAGGTTTAGGGGAGGCAGCGCGTCCACTTCAAACTCAATGGGGGATGCGCTGGGCACGCCTTCGAGCGGAAGGGCCTGCACCCGGGTACGCGGCTGTAGCTCTTGCAGCGTAGGCCGCTCCAGCGATGGAAAGACGACGCGATACTCTCCCCGAATCTCAATTTCGCGCGGGGTGATTTCAGGGAGCGCAGGGTCCGAGTCAGGATCTTGAGCCCATGTTGAGCTAACGCCAGCGAGTAGGAGCAGTACAGAGAGAACAACAGAACGCATCATGCAGGGTAAGGGGGATACGAAAGGCAAAAGCGATGAAGGCAGGAGGAGAGCAGCGCCGCAGGGACGCGCTCATCAGCAAACGAATCAGGCAGCGGGTGCAGCATCTTGCGGGTTACAGCGCTTCGCGCGCTTCGCGGGCTTCATCGGCATACGGCGTATCGCTATACGTATCAGCCACGCGGTCGTAGAGGCGCTGGGCCTCGCCACGCTGATCCAACTGTTCATAGGCACGAGCCTGCTCTAAGTAGCTGCGCGCCACCCAGCTCGAAAAGCCTGAAAAGAGCGATGGAATGCGCTCCAGCTCGGTAATGGCCTCATTCGGACGTCCGCTCTGTCGGAGCAGGCGTCCCAGCCGGAAGCGCGCCTCGGCTTCGCTTTCATCGTCGGCATCCGATTCCACAACCTGGCGGTACAGGCGTTGGGCTTCATCGAGAGCGCCCTCCTCTTCAGCGATACGCGCCAGCCCCAGCCGGGCCGAAGCCACCAGGCGGTTCGAGTCTTGCTCGCGCACAATCTGGCGCAGCCGCTGCTCGGCCTCATCGGCACGCCCCTGCTGCAAGAGCGCCACCGCCTCCCCGTAGCGGGCGCGCGCAACCACATCGGTAGGCGCTTCGGGATCGTTCAGCGCCTGGCGAAAGGCCTCAAGCGCCCGGTCGTAGTCTTCATTTTGTTCGTACATCTCTCCCAAACGAAGCGCCGCTTCGGGCACGCGCGGATGATCGGGGTAATTCTCAAGAAGCTGCTCAAAGAAGGTGCGCGCCTCCTGTTCTTCCTGCTGATCGGCATGGCCACGCCCCAGCAGAAAGTAGGCTTGCGGAAGATACGTATCGGTTTCAGCCACACGCACAAACTGGCGGAGCTGCTGCATGGCGGCCTCGATGTCGCCGCTCTGGTACGTGGCCTCTGCTACGCGGAATCGCAGCGCATCGCTACGCTCCGGGTCGTCAATGCGGTCGGCAATCTCATTGATGAACGCCTGGGCATTCTCCTCATCATCCTGCACCACAAACGCATACTGGATGCTGGAGGCCGCATCGGCAAACACCTCGCTTTCGGGATACTCTTCCAGCACAATCCGATAGGCTTCGATCGCCGCATCAAGATTGCCCATGTTGAAATACGCGTCGCCGATGGCGTACTGTGTGCGGGCCACACGGGGATGGTCTGGATACGCATCGAGGAGCGCTTCGTACGAGGCTCGTGCCGCCTCATACTCCTCGACCTGGAAGTAGACACCGCCCCGCCGGTAAAGCGCTTCGGGATGCCAGCGGCTATCGGGATACGAATCAATCAGCTCATCGAACGCATCGATCGCTTCCTCAAAGCGGTCTTGCAGCGCGTACGTCTCGCCCAACTGAAAGAGCGCATAGTCACGTCCGGTGTCATCAACGGCACTGTAAGCGTCGAGCGCGTCGTCGTAGCGGCGCTGGGCAAAGTAGCTGTCGCCCAGGCGGAGCTGGGCATCGGCGCGGTAGGGGATGCGCGTGTCGTCATCATACGTATTCAGGAAGCGCTCAAACGCATTGGCCGCATTTGCGAACTGCTCCTGCTTAAAGTACGACCACGCAATGGTGTAGCGCGCGGCAGGCGCCGACGGACCGTTGGGCGCTGCATCTACATAGCGCTGCAAACGGGCGCGTGCGGCATCGTAGCGCTCGGACTGAAACAGGCTCTCGCCCGCCCAAAAGAGCGCCTCCTCGCGTTGATCGAGGCGTCCGCCTTCATGCACGCGCATGAAGGCATCGGCAGCGTCGTCGTACTGGCGGCTCTCGTAGAGCGACCACGCCTGCTGAAACTCCACCGCATCGCGAATGGAGTCGGGGGCGGCCCCCAGCGCGCTGGCTTCATCGAATGCCTCCAGCGCGCGATCCATATCTTCGCGTTGCAGCGCCACGTTCCCCAACACCAGGTGCGCCCGCCCGCGCTGATCCGAGTCCGCATACGACTGCAAGAGGCGCTCCATCGTCTCCCCGGCCCGGTCGTAATTGCCGCTCTGATAGTGTAAGCGGCCGACCTCAAACGTCGCTTCGTCGGCGCGTTCGGCCGAGGAAGCTGCGTCGATATATGACGCATAGGCTTCGCGGGCCGCATCGGGATTGTCGGCGCGCTGGTAGTTGCGAGCCGCTTCAAACTGGGCTGTTGTTGCGTAGGGATGATCCGAGTCCGCCACGCGACTGAAGTGATCCGCCGCCTGCGCATGATTGCCCCGATGATGCGCCGCCCAGCCCAGCCCGTAGGCCACAACCGGCCCCGGATTGCTGCTGGCCGCCTCCGTAAAGGCGCGGTGGGCACGGTTCCACTGCTCCGTTTCCAGATAGGCATAGCCCAGCAGCGTGTGTGCGCGGGCAGTACGCTGCGAAGCGTCTTCCAGCACTGCAATAGCGCGCTCCGGCTGATCGAGCGTCATGTGAGCCTGTGCCAGCGGCTCGCGTGCCTCCTGGGCATACGATGAGGTCTCGTACCGCTCGACCACCGTACGCAGCGCACGCACCGCACTCTCGGTACGATCTTGCGACAGGTAGAGCCGCCCGGCATGGTAGGCCGCCTCAGGCGCCTCTGCCCGGTCGCGGTGGTCGTTTACGATGCCAATGTACGCATTCAGTGCAGTGCGCGTCTCACCAGCCCGATGCGCCTCCTGTGCCAGCAGCAACGTCGCCGGAACCGACACATCGGGATCAGGATGCTCTCCCAGGCGCTCCAGGTAGGTGCGCGCCTGCGCCCGGTCGCCCCGTGCCAGGGCCTCCTCGCTGATGGAAAGCAGCAGCGTACCGGCTTGCGGATGCCCCGGATACCGGCGTTGCAGCACATCCGTAAGGCGAAACGCTTCGTCGGGGCGGTCAAGCGCTTGCATCGCCCGAATCTCCAGATAGAGCGCCTCCGGAGCGGCGCTGTGGCGCGGACGATCCTGGCGGAACGACGACAGTTCCTGGGCCGCCGCCGCATACAAACCGCGATCGAACAGCTCCTGACCGCGCTCAAATGAGGGGGGCGATTGCGCCTTTCCCTCAGGAGCCCCAAGCCCCATCACGATCATTAAGCATCCAACACACACGCAACGAAACCAATGCATAGACAGAAACGGCCAAATAATCCAAAAGGAAGCTGGGCGTGAATCCTACGTGCGAAACGCAGCATACAGCACGTAAGGTTGCGAATGCAACGGGCATTTCCTACCCTACGCATTCCAACTTACAATGCATAACGCAGACACACCACACCCGGTCTCCGAAAAACTGCTATGGATACGCCGCCTGACGCCCCCTCGAACGGTCCTGCTCCTGATTCCCCGTTCAATACATCGCCCTCAGAGGGATTCGAAGGATCGTTTCCCCCACCAAACGCCTCGTCGGAATCCTCGACAGGCAATCCGTTCGACCCTCCCCCGGCCTCGGTGCAAGACGACTGGAGCACAATGACGATTCCAGCCTCCATCGCCGTTGATATGGCACGCGACTGGGTGCGCGAGCGTCAAACGGCTACCCTGCTTGGCGCTTTCGCTGCGGGCGTGTTCGTTGGCGTGCTCTCGCGATAGCACACCAGGCGCCTGGATACACAGCGCTCCTTTGCGTAGAATTCGAACGGCGGGCTCAACGATTGTTGGGCCCGCTGGGTACGTTGGTCTGTTCGCCGCTGATCATTTTTACTTGCCGATCTGTGAGTATACTTGCTGTAGGAACCGTTGCGTTCGACTCGATCGAAACGCCGTTTGGCACCGCGCCCCGCGTCCTGGGCGGCAGTGCCTCATATCTCACCCTCGCTGCCCGCTACTTCTGCCCCGACGTACGACTGGTCGGCGTGGTGGGGCGCGACTTCCCCGACGACTATGTGCAGCGCTTTCGCGATAGCGGAATCGACCTGCGGGGGCTGGAGGTGGACGAGAGCGGCGATACCTTCCACTGGAAGGGTCGCTACCACTACGACCTCAACGAGCGCGACACGCTCGACACCCAGCTTAACGTGCTTGTCGACTTTGAGCCGACGCTGCCCAAGGACTACCGCTCCAGTCAGATCGTATGCCTGGGCAACCTCGACCCGGCCGTGCAGCGCCACGTGCTCGATCAGATCGACGATCCGGGCTACGTGCTCTGCGATACGATGAACTACTGGATCCAGCACACCCCCGACAGTCTCCGCGAAACGCTACAGCGCGTGGACTGCCTCGTCATCAACGACTCGGAGGCGCGCGAGCTGGCCGATGAGCCGAATCTTGTGAAGACTGCCGACATCATCCGCGACATGGGGCCGGAGACGCTCATCATCAAAAAGGGCGAACATGGCGCGCTCCTGTTTAACGGAGACACCGTATTCAGCGCGCCGGCCTACCCGCTGGAGGCTATTGAAGACCCAACAGGAGCAGGCGATACCTTTGCTGGCGGCCTGGCGGGGCACCTGGCGCAAGTAGGAAGCTACGGAGCCGATGACCTGCGTCGTGGCATCATCTACGGTAGCGCTATGGCCTCGTTTGCGGTCGAACGCTTTGGTCCAGAGCGGCTGTACCACTTGAACCAGGACCTGATTGTGGAGCGCGCACGCGCCTTCCGCGAGCTGGCGGCCATTCCCAAACTGGCACCGCTTCAGGCTGCGTAAACAGGGGCACGGGGAGGCGAAGGGCTCTGCATCCTCCTGTATTTATGTGCAATACACCCATTTCTTCTGGATATACCGCAGCGCGCTATGCACGGAACCGTTCGGCTTATCAACGCGGTTTTCTACGGCCACCACGGCGTGATGGAGGAGGAAAACCGCCTGGGCGGGCGCTACGAGGTGGACGTGGAGGCCGACCTGGACCTGGCTGATGCGGTGGCCTCCGACGACCTGCACGACACCATTAACTACGAGGCGATCTACGACATCGTGAAGGCGCAGGTCACGCAGCACGAGTATGCGCTTATTGAGCGCCTGGCCGGGCTGATCGTGCAGGAAGTGGCTGCGGCCTACCCCGCGCTCAATGCGGTTGAGGTAACCGTACGCAAAATCGGCCCACCTGTAGGCGGCCTGGCCGACCGCGCCGAGGTCACGCTGCGCCACGAGCCATAGTGCTCTGTCACAGGTCAATCTTAGGGTAGTAACGCACCTCTCTTACATGCTGTCATCTTGAGCGAAGCGGCTCCGCCAAGGAGACGCGAAGTCCTGACACGAGCGAAGCGACTGATGAACGCAGTGAATAAAGATCTCCCCCGAAGTGGGTAGGACCCTCTGTCCCGCCGTACCTGCTGAACTCCGAGGAGATGGTTCGACTGCGCTCACCATGACAGGCTTCGTGGGAGAATGATTTCAGGGTAACCATCAAGATGAGGGTTGACAGAGCCATAGCTTATGGGGGGCGTGCGGAGCTACGCCGCATAGATCTTCAGGAAGCGGTGCAAGAGGTCATCGACCTCGGGGGTTTCGGTCAGGTTGTCGAGGACGACCTGGAAGTCTTTGTCGCTGGGCAAGTCGTCGCGGTAGTAATCGCGGTACTCGACCAGACGCTCGCGCTCGCGCTCCGCATCCAGTTCGCTATGAAACTGCGTACTGTAGCACGGCCATTCGGGCATCCGGAACGCCTGATTGGGCTGATCATTGCACGCCAGTTCGATGGCGCCCTCGGGCAGTTCGGCCACCCGGTCGTGATGCCCCATGTTGGCCTTGAACGTCTCTGGAAGGGTGCCAAATAGCGGGTCCTCTTTGCCCGCCTCCGTGAGCGACACGCTGCGGCAGCCCAGTTCAGAGCGCTCCGAATCGTGGATTACGCGTCCGCCAAAGGCCCGGGCAATGATCTGATGCCCCCAGCACGCCCCAAACAGGGGGCGTTCGGCCTCAGCCACGAGTTGCACGAAGTCGAGCAGCGCCCCCATCCACGGAAATTCGGCGTAGGCCGAGTACTCACCGGCTCCTCCAATAAACACGGCATCCACCGCATCAAGGTGGCGTGGGGCAAGCGGGTCGCGCAGCACGCTAAGTGACGTAAGCTGATCCGGACGCAGGTGAGCACGCTCCAGAAAGCAGAGGCGCTCTTGGCGTTCCATCTGAGCAGAGGTGCGCGCTTGCAAAAGCAGCACCTGCACCGAGTCGATAGGCGAAGACGAGTCGTTCATGCGGGGTCGGCAATGAGGTCAGAAAAGTTGGTGCGAAGGGTGGCATACAGGGTGCGCAGCGGCAACCCCATCACGTTATAATAGTCGCCATGCAGGCGATGTACAAACAGCGACGCAATGGCATCTTGAATGCCGTAGCTGCCAGCTTTGTCCATGGGCAGTTCGGAGCGCACGTAGGCATCGATCTCGGCATCGGTAAGCGGGGCCATAAACACCGTGGTTTGCGTAACCGTAGCCACGCGGCGGCCGGTTGCGGGATGGTGTAGCGCCATGCCGGTAAGCACATGGTGACGTCGGTCCTGCATGCGCTGCAGGAGCGCACGGGCCGCTTCGGGCGAATCGGGCTTGCCCAGGATCTCTTGTTCAAACACAACCACCGTGTCGGCGGCCAGCGTGAGCGCATCCGGATGGTTGTGTGCTACCGGAGTCGCTTTCTGGTGCGCCACAGCACGTACCGCTGCGTGGGGAGACGCATCGTCTGGCAACTGCTCTTCTGCCGGGCTGACCTCCACAGTAAACGGCCACTCGACTTGCTCCAGCAACGCTCGCCGCCGGGGCGACTGCGAGGCTAAAATCAGCGGCGCACGGAGCGTCAGCAAGGGCGGCATGGGTACAGCAGGAGACTCAAGAGGATAAGCGAGCAGGCACACGTACGAGCAGTAAGGCGATCGCGGTCCATGCAATGTCAGTGTACGGGGCCGTGCGCACGTACAATCCGGGCGGATGGGGGTCGGGCCATTGAACGGATACGACGGCCTCGGTGTCATAGGATGCAAGCGGGGTAGCTGCGCCCGACGGAGCCACAAGCGTGGTGGGACCACTCACCGAGGCCACAAGCAGCGGGCGGCCTGTTTCCATAGCGCGCAGGCGGCTGTATTGCACATGCTGCCGCGCTGGCTGAGCGCGCTGCCACCAGCCCGTTTGGGCTATCGTAATGAGACCGCGGGTACGGGTGAGGTCGGAGCCAAGCGCTGCAAGGAATGGACTCGCCAGACTTTCAAAGCAGACGAGCGGCACCACAGGCACCGGTGCCTGCGTCCAGGCTGTAGCTCCCGGGCCGGGCATATAGACGCGATCGCGGTCTCCTTCCATGGCAAAACGATTCAACGCTCGCCACCACGATGCCCCCGGCACAGCCTCGGCAAATGGAACCAGATGGTGCTTGTCGTAGCGGCGTACGGGAGCGTTTGGAGTATACAACAGTACAGCATTGGTAACAGCACCGGAGGCAGTCCCCGAGAGCACGGCTCCGGTGAGCAGTGTGGTACGCCAGCGGGTCGTAAGGGCCTGCATGCCCGTTGTGTCGGGCGGATGCAGGGCTGTTTCGGGCCATACGATGAGATTCGGAGCCGTTGCGGCGGTGTCAAGCGCGGTTTCGGTGAGGGTTTGCAGACGATCCCGGCGGGTATCGGCATCAGCCTGGGCCCAGGTCGTGGGCGGCACGTTCGGCTGCACGGCCCACACAGTAGCCGGAGCCGTTGGCATGGAAGTGGAAGCAGGCATAGTCAGCCCATACAGCGCAAGCAGTCCACCCAAAAGGAGCATCAGAAGCAAGGCACCACGGAGTGGACGTCCCCACAGACGAACGGCACGCCGCATAGAAGCAACAGTCAGCGGGAAAGCCCGATATAACCAAAAGGCTCCCGCATGCAGTGCGCCGATGCCAGCGGTGAGGGCCACGGTACCGCCCAGCCGCACGAGGGTGTACGCTCCTGGACTATCAACTACCGCATGCGCGCCAAGCACCCACGGAAACGCCCAGGGCCCACGTTGCACTACAAGATCCACAAGCATCCATGCTCCAACCCACACGGCAATCCCCGCACCGGCACGGTTCTGAAGTACGAGCGCGCCGCCAGCCATAAGCGGCAGGCTATACAGCAGCGAGAGCAAAAGCAGAGCCGACGCGCCCGCTTGCACGCCCGCCGCCGTTGCGTGATGAAGAATCCACGGGTAAGCCGCCACGTACGCGCCGATGTGGGCAAGCAACGCTGGGCCTGCCGTATGCGTAAGTGCCGACTGCGGCGCAACCGGCACACGATCCCAGACAATCCACAGTGGCAGAAAAGCCACCCATCCCAACAGGCTCACCCCGTATCCCAACGCAGCAGCCCATGCTCCTGCGCTTACAAGACTTGCCCCATACACCGCCCCAACTGACCGGATGCCATTTCGGTGCCTGGGAAGCAGAGCGTCTGCGCGCATAGAAATAGGGAGGCCGCACGTTCAAGAAGACATATATGGATATGCCAGAATCGACATGACTTCAGAGAAATCGTATCAAGAAATCAATAAAAGGGTTTGACAGACGCAGCGCCCACCGGTACGTTACAGTGATTCTTTTGTAGAGACGGCGACATTCATGCACGTATTTACCATTTGCAATCACAAAGGCGGAACGGGAAAGACCACCAGCGTCATCCACATAGCCGCCGCTATGGGGTTGTCTGGGCATCGTACGCTGGTCGTCGATCTGGATCCCCAGGGATTTTTGACACGCACGATGGGCATCGATCCCGATGCACACGACGACACGGCACTCTCTCTCTTCGGGCCCGATGCCGACCTGTGGGCATGCCGCACCGTATCAATGAGCGGATTCGACTTGCTTCCGTCGTCAAACCGACTGACGCGCGAGATGCGTGATCTCAACAAACCAACCGATGTGCTCTGGATCCGCGAGGCCATAGAACGCAACATTGACACCGCCTCGTACGACGCTGTGCTCTTCGATACCGCTGCGGCTGTCACCGTATACAGCTTGAATGCGCTGGTAGCCAGCCAGTACGCCGTAATTCCGGTGCTCCCCGAATACCAGTCGGTGGTCGGTGCCGAGCAGACCTACCAGACCGTGTCGATGGTGCGAAAACGGCTCAACCCCGACCTGCATCCGTCTATGTTTCTGTTTACGCAGGTCGATGAGCGCAAGCGGTTGCACAGCGCCTACCGTAGCTACATGCGTAAAAAGTACACGCACCGCGTGCTCGACACGATCATTCGTACCAGCACCTCGCTTACCGAAGCCTCAGAAGATGGAGAGACGGTGTTCGACACCGATCCGCAATCTAAGGGAGCACGCAACTACGCAAACGCCACCGACGATCTGCTGCAGCGTGTAAAAGCATATGAGCGTAAGGAGGCCGAGGCAAAGGCGAATGTTCAGCCTGTGCCTTCCACCCCACCGCCTGAAACTCCTTCGTTTTCATGACTATACACCGTCGCGCGGCACTCCGGGCCGGGCTGGCCATGGTGGTATTGCTTGGCCTTTATGGCGGCCTTACCGTGCGCTGGGGCGGGCTGCCTCCCTTGGAGCGCTTTGTGGACCCCGCACGCGGTCTCTGGCACACCGCACGCACCGCTCCCGCCCCCAGTGGCACACATACTCTTGCTCTTTCGGCACTCGACGACCGTGTAACGGTGGTACGCGACGAACGAGGCGTGCCCCACATCTATGCCCAGAGCGACCGCGATGCCACTATCGCCATGGGCTATGTGGTTGCGCAAGACCGGCTCTTCCAGATGGACTTCACCTCGCGCGTGGCCCAGGGGCGGCTGTCTGAACTCCTGGGTCCCGACCTCGCCGACAGCGACCGCTTTTTGCGTGCTACGGGCATGGAGTGGGGAGCCCAGCAAAACATCGAGCGCATCGAAGCCGAAGACGACATCGAGTGGGATGTGCTACGCTGGTACGGCACTGGAGCCAATGCCTACATCGACGGACTGGCTCCCCACGAATGGCCGCTGGCCTACCGCGTGCTCGACGCCACGCCCACGCCACGGGCTCCCATCGACGGGGTACGCTTGCTTCAGTACATGACGTACGATCTCACCTATCGCAGCGATGCGCCCGTGTACGACGTGCTGCAAGAGCGCCTGTCAGCAGACAACTACGCCACGCTCTATCCCAACCATCCGCCTGGGCAGTACGCAACGATGTATCCGGAAGGGCAGGCCGAGGCGACGCATCGCAACCACACCTCTACAGCAACGGCTTCCTCAACAGCCGCCTCCCCCGCAACGCTCTCCGACTCAGTCGCCCTCGATACGACCACGCAGCGCCAGGCACACGCTATTCTTAACGCGCACCATACGGCCCACCAGGCGCTTCAAGAGCGCATGTTAGAAGGCTATCGCTTTGGCAAGGGATCCAATAACTGGGCCATTGCGCCCGAGCGCAGCGAAACCGAAGGGGCACTCCTGGCCAACGACATGCACCTGGGCCTGTCGCTACCGGCTATCTGGTACGAGGTGCATCTGCACACCCCCACGACCGACGTATCGGGGCTAACCATTCCGGGTGCGCCGGTCATTGTGCAGGGTGTGAACAACCACGTAGGCTGGGGCCTTACCAATGCTGGGGCCGATGTTGTGGATCATTACGCCCTTACGCTCAACGACGACCGCACGCAGTATCGCCACGACGGCCGATGGCGCGACCTCGAGATCCAGGTCGATACGCTCTACATGGAGGGCAACACCCCTGTGCTCGATACGCTGCGCATCAGCCACTGGGGCCCGCTGCTGCCCGATGCCCCCGATACGGTGCCCGACTCGCAAGCAGTGGCGCTCCAATGGGTTGCGCACCACCCAAATACCACGCTGCGTGCGCTCTGGAAAATGAACCGCGCCACCTCTGTAAACGAACTCGATCGCGCACTGGCCGACTGGTCCGCCCCCATGCAAAATATTGCAATGGCGGATACGGAGGGCTCCATCGGCATGCGCATGGCCGGGCGGCTCCCAATACGCGCTGCTGAATCCAGTGCCGGACTTCTCCCCGGCAACACCAACGATCACGCCTGGACGGGCTGGGTGCCTCACGAGGAGATGCCTCATGTCATCAACCCTGAGCGAGGTGTGGTCGGATCCGCCAATCAGGTGCCCGTCGAGCCGTCGTATCCGCACTACGTAGGCCACGACTGGCGGGATGGCTACCGCTCGGTGCGTCTCGACACGCTGCTGGAACGCCGCGATCAGCACAGCCTCAACAGCTTGAAGACGTATCAGACCGATGTGTATGTGCAAGAGCACGCCGCATTTGCGCCATTCATCGAAGCCGTTGATCCTGAAACGCTTACCGAACGCGGACAGCAGATACGCCAGTGGCTCCTCGACTGGGAGGGCCGCGCCACGACCGACCGCCACGAGCCGCTCATTATGCATACCTGGCTGCGCACCCTGCGCGACCTGGTGTGGGACGAGCCCGCCTTCGACGAGGTCCCCAACCCGCAAGATGCAGTGCTCATTAATCGACTGGAGGAAGCCTCTGCCTCCCCCTGGTTCAACCACCAGGACACCGACTCCACCGAAACGGGGCCCGACATGATACGCAAGGCGCTCAACGCTACCGCCGACACCCTAACAGCCCGCCATGGCTGGGCCCCCGAGTCATGGACGTGGGGCGACCACCACCAGTTGGAAATTGACTTTCTGCTACCAGCAGGGCCATTCGAATCGATGGGGCGTGGGCCGTATCCCTTTCCGGGATTCGCATCAACGCTCCTTCAAGCGCCCGGGCTGACGGTAACGCACACGGCGAGCCAGCGGGCTGTTATCGACTTTTCGGGCACGCGGCCCGAGGCCCATGTCGTGTATCCCGGCGGCCAGCGTGAACATCCGTTCGACCCGGAGCACTACGACCTGTTCGTGGATCCCTATCTGGAAGACGCCTACTACGTGCAGGCGCGCCCAACGACGCCTGATAGCATCGAAGCACACCGTGTTACGAGCCGCTGGACTCTGCGTCCGTAGGGCACTGTACGTCCTCTCTGGTTTTGGCATTGCAGCATTCCTCCGCTACAGCGCCCCCGATGTACTTCGTCAGTCGGCTTTACTGTTTCGCGTGAGGATGCATGGACGGCTGGATGGATGTTTTCATCCGCTCGTTCACTCTTCCATCCCTACATCCTTTTGTCCTTCCACCCCCAACGGAGTATGCGGAGTTGGTATAACGGCGAGCTATGCTGTATGCCGACGACGCACCCGACGCATCCACACGACCCCGCCAATGATGAGCGTACCGCCTAAGAGTTGAAGGGAGGTGATGGTTTCGCCCAAAAACCAGGCCCCGCCCAGCACAGCGACGAATGGCACCAGGTTATTGTACACTGCTGTGTTGGAGGGACCTACAGTTTTGACGGCATTATTCCAGATGAGAAAGGCAATCCCTGTGGATAGGGCTCCAGAGTAGAGAATGGCCCACCAGACCCAAGCGTCTACCTCGGCCCACTGCACTGTATTCCAGTACGGAAGCCCAACCCCAATCAGAAGCGGTAGCGCCACCAGCAGGCCGAAAAAGGTAACGCCGAGCGGAGCCACCTCGTGCACGATGGCTTTGTTGTATGTGGTAAAGCCGCCCCACACCACCGCTCCAATGAGCATCATGGTGTTGCCAAAGAGCGAGCTTTCGGTGAGCGCTGCGTTGTTGGCTCCATCCAGAATGACGAGCGTGGTGCCTGCAAGCGAAAGAAACAGCCCCACCCACGCAAGTCCGCGCAGCACCTCCAGCCCCGAAAGGCGGCCAATGAGCGCCGTCCACAGTGGAGCACCGGCCATAATGAGCGCTGCGCTCCCAGCCGTTGTATTGTTGACGCTCACAATGAAGAGAATCTGATACACAAAGTAGCCAGCCACCCCAAGTCCAACAATCGACCAGCCGTGGGTGCGCATCGGTGCCCAGAACGCACGTCCGTTCCGCTGCCAGGCATAGATGCCGCCCAGAAGGGCCACCGAGATACTGAACCGGAAAATGTTTAGCACAAATGGATGCATAGCACCCAGCGCTGCCTTGAGAATAGGGAAGTTAGCTCCCCAAATAAACACCACCCCAATGAGCGACAGATCAGCAAACCAAGATCGGGAGGAAGACGAAGGAGCCATATCAGCACTGGACATCGGAGTTGAGGAGCACATGGTCCTACCTCGCAACTTGCAAACCGTTGACGCATAGGCTTGAACAATCATTGAGAACCTGCTTTGCTTGTGTTCTGCTCACGCCCGTACGTTTCCGCTCTCACACTGTCGAACTTGTCCCCCTCCATCGCCCTATGGCTGAAGAGGAAACCACCACATATGCCATTCGCGAGGTGAGTAAGCAGCTTGGTATTGAGCAGCATGTGCTACGCTACTGGGAAACCGAGTTTGCGGCGCTTCGCCCCACGAAAGATGCAAGCGGCCAGCGCCAGTACCGTCCCAGCGATGTGGAGACGGCCCGCCGCATCCAGCAGCTGCTCAAAGAAGAAAAGTACACCATTGCCGGAGCTCGGCAGGCCCTGGAACGCGATGAAACGCATAAGCAGATCGCCCAGCGACTGCGCAAGCTGCGTGCGCTTCTGGTAACAATGCGCGAGGAAGTAACCTCGTAAAACAAAACGGTCCTGACACCCACTGCTCATACCCACCGCTTTGTCTACAGCCCCCCTGTGAAAACTATGCACACCTGAACAGGAGGGAAGCAGCAGGCGGCGGCTGGACCTCTGTTTTTCGCCGATCCGTCTGTTTTTCGTGAACGACTTGCGGAACCCACAGCCACTTCTTTTACTATGAAGGCATCCCACTCGGGACATGGCGCAGCCCGGTTAGCGCGCCGCTCTGGGGGAGCGGAGGTCCCCGGTTCAAATCCGGGTGTCCCGACCACTACACAAGCTGATACAGCACGCCACAATACGCTGGTGGCTTTGCCCTACACGGTGTCCTCTCGCACATTACCCAGTGCGACGCCACACAGTGCAAGTGTCACCAGCCCGCTGCGTGCCTCCCCCCCACGCATCCAAAATATTGTGTTCGTCCCACGTCGTTTCTGGCATTTGTGCTGGGAACGACGTTTTTTGTGGGACTCGTCCCCCGCCCGCTGAACGCACTCCTGAGCCGCTGTCGTATGAACGACACTTCGCCCGAAGCCTCCATTCAGCGATTTGTGGCGGATCTGAAGCGGATCCGTGAAGCCCGCGACGTGTCGCTGACCGACATTCATGAGGCAACCCGTGTCTCTGAAGATGTGCTCGACGACTTCGAGTCGGGCGATCTGTTCAACCGATCCTCGTTTAACCCGGTCTATCTGCGCTCCCTCGCCAAGTCGTATGCGCAACATATTGGTATCACCCCGGCGCAGCGCGTGATGGAGTGCCTGGAACTGGCACAGAACAATCGATACACAAACGAGCTCGCCGTTGATGAATTGGGCGAGGAACCGCTCTCCATTACCTGGCCCGACGAAGACGGCCCTGCCGAAACCGATCCCGATCCTGCCCCTCTCGACGACTCGGCATTCGATGCACCAGGGCCTGAAAAGCGAAACACGGCTGCTGAATCTGAAATGGCAGCGCGGCGGTGGAACAGTACCGAGCCCTCCTCCGACGATGAATCCGCAGGCCCCCCTTCTTCATCACAGCCCGCTTCCCAAAGCAACAAACCACTGATTATTCTGGGCGTGGCCGTTGTGCTGGTGCTGGTCGGACTGGCATGGGGCCTTATGCAATGGTCTGCGCCCAACGAGGACCCGCCCGAGCCTGCGCCAACAGAAGAGTCCCCCCCCACTCCGCCCGACGACACAACGGAAACCGAACCGGTCTCCGACGCAACGGAATCCTCATCGTCTGAAGCCTCCTCTCCAGAACTTGGAGAGTCCATCTACGCCACGTTGTATGCGGCCAACGGAAGCGTAAACGGCGTGCGCGTGCAGCGGGACGATGATCTGCGCCGCCCCTACTGGATTGAAGAGGGCGATGCCGTTGTACTGCCGTTTACCGACCGCATCACCATTGAGGAGCAACTCGACCAGCTTCAGCTCTTCGTCAACGAATATCCGGTTCCGCTGGAGCCCCTCGACAGCCAGGACCGCCGGGTACTCACGCGCAGCGACCTCGAAAGCTGGGCCGATACCATGCAAGCGGCTCCGGCAGAGGACCTTCCTCCCCCGTCCGATACCCTCCGCATCCCGTAGCACCGCTCGACCCAAGCGCCGGTCTTCGGGAGATGCATCGGCATCTCCGTAGCACGCGCTCTCCTTTCGCATCCCCCCAACTCGTTTCCTGTCCTGGTTCATGGATACCCTTGCTTCTACGCGCTCTGTGCAAGAGCAGATCGACAACATGTCGTGGGATGATCTGACCCGCGAGGCTGCCGAGGCGCTCTATGAGGAGCTCGTTCCGGTGGTGCGCGCCCACGACGAGCGCTACTACCGCCACGACGACCCGCTTATCCCCGACCCCGAGTACGACCGCCTGTTTCAGGCGCTACAGCGCATCGAAACAGAGTTTCCGGCCCTGCAACGCGATAACTCGCCTACGCAGCGCGTCGGGTTCGACCCACTCGATGCATTTGCAAAGCACACCCATCCCGAGCCGCTCCTTTCGCTCTCGAACGCCTTCGATGCAGGCGATGTGCGCGAGTGGTATGCCCGCTGCCAGCGAGGACTGGCGGATGCGTTTGGCGATACCACTCCCGCAGTCGTTGCCGAACTCAAGATTGATGGACTGGCCGTGGCGCTGACTTACACCGACGGCGAGCTGGCGCTGGCCGCCACGCGGGGCAACGGCGAGCAAGGCGAGAACATTACCCGGAATGTGCGCACCATCCGCCGCATCCCGCTTGCGCTGGATGAGGACGAACGGACCGCCCCAACATCGATGGAGGTGCGCGGCGAAGTATTCATGCGCAAGAGCGAGTTCGAGGCGCTCAACAACCGGCTCCGCAGCGAAGACGAACAGCCGTTTGCCAACCCGCGCAACGCCGCAGCGGGCAGCCTGCGCCAGCTCGACCCCAGCGTAACAGCCCGGCGTCCGCTCAGCTTCTTTACCTACGGGCAGGGTCCCACCGACGGCACCATGCCCGATACCCACAGCGCGGTGTTGGAGCAGCTGGAGGCCTACGGCCTGCCCATGAACTCGCACTGGTCGCGCTTTGACGACATCGCGGCAGCTGTCGAATTTTGCACCGGCTGGGTGGAGCGCCGCGCGGAACTCGACTACGAGATTGATGGCGTAGTGCTCAAAATTGACCGCCACGACTACCAGGAGGAACTGGGCGCGATTGCCAATGCCCCGCGCTGGGCGGTGGCGTTTAAGTTTCCAGCGCGCGAGGCGACCACCACTCTCCTCGACATTGAGGTCAACGTAGGCCGCACGGGCGTGGTGAAGCCCGAGGCTGTGCTTGAGCCGGTGGGAATTGGCGGTGTCACCGTGTCGCAGGCTACGCTGCACAACGAAGACTACATTGCCGACCGCGACATCCGTATTGGCGACACCGTGGTGGTGAAGCGCGCGGGCGATGTCATTCCGCAGGTAGTGCGCCCGGTAGTTGAGGCGCGCACCGACCATCAGGAGCCCTGGACGTTTCCCGAGCGCTGCCCGGTGTGCGACTCGGAGCTGGTGCGCCTGCCCGATGAGGCCGATGTGTACTGCCTGAATACCGAATGCCCGGCGCAGTTCAAGCGGCTGGTAGAACACTTCGTAAGCCGAAACGCGATGGACATTGAGGGCCTGGGCGAGCGCGTGGCAGCGCAGTTGGTGGATACCGAGCATGTGCAACAAATCGACGATCTGTACCGCCTCACCACAGACGACCTCGTTTCGCTGGAGGGCTTTGCCGAAAAAAGCGCCCAGAACCTTGTGGATGCCATTGCCGCCTCGAAAGAGCGTCCGCTGTATCGCTTGCTGTTTGCGTTGGGGATTCGGCATGTAGGCCGCACGGTGGCAGAGCAGGTCGTATCCGCTGTGCCCTCGATGGAGGCGCTGGCCGAGCAGTCGGTCGAGGAGCTCGAAAGCATCGACGGTATTGGGCCAGTGATTGCCGAGAGCATTTACGACTGGTTTCAGGTCGCCGACAACCGCGCGCTGGTGGATGCGCTGCGCGAGGTGGGGGTGAACACGGAACGGCTGCCCGAGGAAGAGCCCGCCGAGGAACAGCCGCTTGATGGGCTCACCTTTGTGCTCACTGGCGCGCTGCCCTCCCTTACGCGGCGCGAGGCTACGGAGCGCATTGAGCAGGCCGGGGGGCGCGTTACGTCGAGCGTAAGCGGCAATACCGACTACCTGGTAGCGGGCGAGAACCCCGGCTCGAAGTACGACGACGCCCAAGAGCGCAGCGTCCCTGTGCTGGATGAATCGGGGCTGTTGGATCTGTTGGGCGATGCCTCCCGTTCAGGGGCTGCATCGGATTGATGCGCAACGCGGGCGGTACAACGCCGCCTGGTTCTATCTGACCGGTTTCCTTGCAATGGTATGAAAAAGTGGCTGGAACGGATCGGGCTGCGTCCGAAAGGGGCTACGCCCGTCGGCACCGACTTGGAAAGCGGCAAGCGCAATACCCCCGAAGACACCTACTGGCGCGATGTCATCGTGCGTACGGTGCTGTTTGTGCTGCTGGTAGGCGGCACATTGGCGGCCTTTCCGCGCGGAGAAGTCTTCGAGTACACCGTGCAGGTGGGCGATACATGGCGGCAGCCCACACTGGTCGCCCCGTTTAACTTCCCAATCTACAAAGACAGCGACCGCGTTGCTTCTGAACGCGAACAAGCACGCCGCACGACCCCCCCATACTTTGAGGAGATCTTAAATCCGGAGCAGGTAAGCCAGGCTCACCGCGACACGGTGCAACAGCAAATCGACGAGGTGCTCGATGCCCACACGTCCTCGCGATACCAACGCATGCGGGACAACGACGAGCAGGCCGAGGCCGATTCGCTCCGCTACATCCAGTTGCGGCGCAACACACGCGTTACGCTAAGTCCCGAACAGTGGGAGGTGCTCACCGAGAACGCCGTCGAGCAGATTCCGAGCCTCTCCGAAACCACGCGCGAGCCCCCCGACTCTGAGCGCCTCGACCGCCAGATGATGCAGGCCGTGGCCGAGGTCACCGAAGCCTTACAGCGTCGCGATGTAATCGACATTCCGCTCGATTCGGTGTATACCGATCACATTATTGTGCGCAACGAAGAAGAGCGCATCCAGCGGCGCGTGTCGGTCGACCGGGTCGTGGGGATGTCTGAAGCCTTCAGTCGCGCCGAAGAGCAGCTCCGCGACCGCTTCGACGATCGTCCAGACGCCGCGCAGATTGCGTTCGCGTTCTTTCGAGATACGTTTCAACCCGCCCACGAATATCTGGAAGAAGAGACAGAAGAGCGCCGCCAACAGCGGGCCGAGAACGTGTCGCCCATTTCAGGGGGGGTAGAGCGCGGCGAGGTGGTGGTGCAGCAAGGCGAGCGCGTGTCTTCTGAAGTCAAACAGAAACTGATGTCGCTGGAGCGCGAGAAAAATCAGCGCGCTGCCACCACCATTATGTGGCGGCAGATCTCGGGCGAGTTGATTCTGGTGCTTGTTACCTTCTTCTTTTTCTTCTTCTACCTGTACCTTATTCGCCCCGCCATCTGGACCGATAACGGGCTTATTGCGCTCATTGTCCTGCTCTTTGGGCTTATCGTTGGACTCTTCGGAATTGCGATTCGCGTTCCGTGGCTGGATCTGTATGCTGTGCCGGTGGCACTTATTTCGGTGACACTGGCCATCGTATTTAGTGTCCGCACCGCCCTCTTTGCCACACTCGTACTCGCATTTCTGGGCGGGCAGATGTTGGGCATGAACCTGCAATACGCCCTCGCGGCCTTCTTCGGCGGAATGCTTGGCATCTTCAGCGTGCGCGACATCAAGAATAGGGGGCAGTTCTTCTTAAGTGCCGCGCTGGTCTTCGTTGGGTACGGGCTCATCATTGTAGGCACATGGCTCTTTCTGGGCACACCTGCCACCCGCCTGGGAGACGAAGTCATCTTCGCAGCAATTGGCGCATCATTTACCATTGTGGTGCAGCCAATGCTTTGGGTCATCGAACGCACCTTTGGCATCACCACCGACCTAACGCTGCTGGAATTGTCGGATACAAATCGTCCGCTCCTGAAACGGCTTAGCCTGGAGGCCCCCGGCACGTTTAACCACTCCATGCAGGTCGCCAATCTGGCAGAGGCCGCCGCGGAAAAGGTCGGCGCCAACGGACTGCTGGTGCGCGTGGGCGCGTTCTATCACGATATCGGTAAGATGATTAAGCCTGCCCAGTTTGTGGAAAACCAGCGCGGCGGGCAGAACCCGCACGACAACCAGACGCCGCGCATCAGCGCCATGTTTATTACGCGCCACGTTAAGCAGGGGCTCAAAATGGGCAAGGAAGAGCACCTGCCCGACCGTGTGCTGCAATTTATTGCAACCCACCATGGCACAGCGCGCGTGGAGTATTTTTATCAGCAGGCCCTCCAGGAGGCCGATGGCGATGAGACACAAGTCAATGCTGCCGACTACCGCTACCCCGGGCCCCGCCCGTTCTCCAAGGAAACAGGTATCTTGCTGCTGGCCGATTCCGTGGAAGCCGCCTGCCGCAGTCTCGACGAGCCAAACGAAAACAATCTGCGCAAGCTTGTTGAAAGCATCTTTCAACGCCACATCGAAACCGGACAGCTCGATGACACCGACCTTACGTTTAAGGAGATCGGGGCCATCAAGGAGACGTTTATGACCATGCTCTCGGGGGTATATCACAGCCGGGTGAAGTACCCCGGGCAAGAGGACGAAGCCGAAAGCGGATCCAACGACCCATGGATTGCGCCCATTGACTTCAGCGTCCCCGCAGATGTCTCGGTCATGTGGCACGATGATGGATGGTTTGAAGCCAAAGGGCGCCGCACCCCCGAACCGCTGCCTCTGCTTCCCGGCGAACGCAGACCGCGTGCGTCGCGGCCCGATCCGGACCCCTCGTCTTCGAACAGTGGCAACGGCGCTCCCGACTTAAGCGGAATGCCCGTTGTGGTACCAGCAACCAGCTACTCCGAGTCGGGCGACGACTCGTCTGATACGGAAGCCCGCGAAGAACGTGGAGGTGCAGAACTGTCGAGCAGCACAGAGGTCGACCTCGCGGACAGGCGAAAAAAACCGCACCCTGACGTCTGCTGTATGGCTGTCCATGATAAACGCTGTCTCGGAGCAGCGCAGCTCGCCGGCGATATGCTGCATCGTCTCGCTGGAAAGGCCGTCCGCCCGGGGGACCACGCCGGCCGGGTTGCCCGCAAAGCTTCGCCTGGTGAAGGCATCCACGATGTAGACCGGCAGCGGCATGGTTATTCCTCCTCACGCAGCCGCTCGTAGGCCGTATAGAACGGGACGTTGAGCAAAAAGAACAGCGACAGGATGCCCAGCAGATGGAAGTAGGGAAACTCGAACAGGTCGCCCGGCGAATACTGGACGCTTATCCAGGAGCCGATGACCGCGATGAGATTGAGGATGAACCACAATGTCAGGAATCCCTTCATGCCCTAAAAACACCAGCGTGCTTTTAAACTTGTTTATGGCCCGTATTCGGCGATGACATCGGGCAGCCTGGCGAGCAGGTCGGTGGCCGTCATCCCGTAGCCTTTTCGCTCAAATGCAGCGTTGCCGGCGCTGCCGTTCAGGAAGGCGGCCATCCGCGCTGCATTGTAGGCGGGTACCCTCATGGCGAGCAGCGCCCCGGCGACGCCGGAGAGCACGTCGCCGGTGCCCCCGACGGTCATACCCTCGTTGCCGACGTGGTTGGATTTCACCGTGTCGCCGTCGCTGACGACATCGGTCCAGCCTTTGAGCAGTATCGTACAGTTTCGGGCCCTGGCCGCCGCCCGTACCGATGCGATGCGCTTCTCAAGGTCGTCCGACGGCATCGTGCCCATCAGCCTTTTGAACTCTCCGGCGTGCGGCGTGACAATCATGCTGCCAGAGGCGGTTTTGTCGGCCATGGCGGCGATGGCGTCGGCGTCGACGACCGCGGGCATGTTCCGTTCGATGCAGGTGTCCAGCAGTGCATCTACGGCCTGCATGGTCTGCGATGCATTGCCCAGCCCCGGGCCGACGACCAGGCTGTCCGCTCGCTCGAGCAATGGCTCGATGTCTTTCAGATGGCGCGGATGCAGCACGTCACCGTCCAGCCGCCGGGCGATAATATCCGGTGAAAACGAGGCAACCACCTGCCATGCATGTCCGGGCACCGCAGCCATGGCCAGGTCTGCGCCGGTGCGGAGGGCCGCCATCGCCGCCAGAGCCGGAGCTCCGGTGTAGGGGCCGCCGCCGACCACGAGCACGGTGCCGTTGTCGCCCTTGTGGGAGCGCCTGCCATGCGGGGGATACCAGGCCATGTCGCCCGGGCCGATCTGCCGTGTCGCCTCGTCAGGGATGCCGATGTCGTGGACCAGGATGTCGCCGCTATTGTCGGGCGTCATGCCGTCCTTGGCGGCGTGGAAGGTCACCGTCAGGTCCGGCTGCACGGCCACCTCCTGTCCCATGCCGGTGGGCACGTCAACGCTGATGACGCCGGCGTCGCTCTCGTTCAACATGGCGGCGATGTCGTCATAGGGGGGACGGAGCGCGCCCGAGATGCCGATGCCCAGCATACCGTCGACGGCCACGTCGGACTGCTCCAGTATCTCTCTAAAAGCGTCCTCCAGGTAGTAGTGTACGGGGATGCCCAGCTGCTTGACCCGCCGGAGGTTTTTTTGTGCTAACCGCGATGAAGGACGCTTGACCAGGAAAACGTGAACGTCGCAAGTAATTTTTCCACTTAATACTTTTTTTAAAATCCTTACTTTTGCCACAGGCTATATCCAATGACAGATTATTACTGACATAAATATACCAGGTGATTTAAACGAAAAACGAGCATGAAGATATCATATAACTGGATAAAGCAATACCTTGAGACAGATAATAAGCCTGATGAATTAAGCAGCATACTAACCAATACGGGGCTTGAGGTTGAAGGCATGGAAGACTGGGTATCTGTAAAGGGTGGTCTCAA
>NZ_JAWOAR010000303.1:0-16318 GCF_046498435.1 Longimonas sp.
AAAATATTATGCCATCACATGAATATAGATATTCATGAGGTAATTAAAGCAGCATCAACTAAACCTTTTGGTTTACTGAATGGGGCTGTGGACAAGCGCATCTACGAGAGCATGGATCATATCGTCAACAACGACGAGCGCGAGGCCGTGCAACAGCTCCTGCAGGCGGTGGTGGCGTAGGCCGTATGCAGTGTCGCGGTGTAGGAGACAACGATGCCGATAGGCAGAAACTTGCACATAAAAGCAAGACCGGATATATTGACAGCAGGGATAAAACCCACAGTACACGACAAAACCTGAGCGAGTCTTCACAGAACCGGCATTCCCACGCCCCCGGCATGTCATCCCGAGCGCAGCCGAGGGATCTCCCCGGAATCGGCGGAATCAGACCGGAGAGAGACAGCGATCCGCCCCTGTTTCCGCTCGGCTCAAAGAGATTCTTCGTACAACAGGCATGACCTCCGGCCCTCGCTGCGCTCCTCAGAATGACAAAAATCCGAGTGTGTGAAGGGGCATGTGAGTTTTGTCATGTACCATGGATAAAACCAAGTCTCAAACAATGGTCAAACCATGTCTATGCGCCACTCACTGCCGTATCTGCACGCCGTTCTGCTGGGCATCACAACCGCTACCTTACTACTTGTGGTAGGATGTGGGGAATCTGGACCGTCTGAGTCTGTGACCGAGCATACGATCGAAGACGTTGCGCGCTTTGCGGGGGAGCCTGATTCGCTCATCGGGAATATCTCTTCCGTCGCGGTGGCTGAAGACGGCGATCTGTTTGTTCGCGATGGGACGACCATCCACGCCTTTCGGCCCGACGGTACGCATCGCACTTCATTCGGCCGCGAGGGCGAAGGGCCGGGCGAGATGCAGTTTCCGGTTGCGATGAACGTGCGCAACGACTCCGTCTTTGTTGTCGATTTAGCGAAGCAGCAGCAGGTGGCGTTCACCACCGACGGGGCGTACGCGGGGCAAGTGCCCATTCCGGTGCGGGGATCGCAATACGCGTTTGGAGCGGGTGGGCACATTGCTGCTGTAGCGGCCTCTGCTCCTGATTCTACCGTTGCTGTGTACGATCAGGCTGGCAACGAATTGTACCAGGCGGTCACACCGCTCCAGGAAGGACGTGTTAGGGTGAACATGCAGGAGCTCCGATCCCAGATCGCGTCGGGAGAGGTGCCTGATGAACTGCATGCGATGTCAACCGCTGCGGCGTTGGATGCCAACGGGGGCCTCTGGTTCGTGCGCCCCTCGAAGGCAGCGGTGATGCGCTACACACCGTCGGGAGCACAAAAGTGGGCGCAGCCCCTCGATCTGCCCGAAGCCGACCGCATCCGCGATGCGTTTTTCGAAGCCAACGCCGCACTTGAGCGTTCCAATAGCATTGTATCGCTCCAGTACCTCCGTAGTCCCGTTTCTGTCGACGATGCGCTATGGCTTATGGTTGGGGTGCCTGAAGATGAACCTGCACAGATTATTGTGATTGATGACACGGGCACACTTCGGCACCGCATTCGCATCCCAGATGCAGCGGGTGCGCGCTCGTTTGCACTATCGCCCAGTCGGGAGCGCATCTACTTGAGTATCACAAACCAGGTACAGATCCTAACTGCCCCGGTCCCAGAGGCGCTTCGTTAAGGCGTGCACTACGAACTGTCAACTCGCCAGCGTATGC
This sequence comes from Longimonas sp., assembly GCF_046498435.1. Taxonomy (NCBI): domain Bacteria; kingdom Pseudomonadati; phylum Rhodothermota; class Rhodothermia; order Rhodothermales; family Salisaetaceae; genus Longimonas; species Longimonas sp. The sequence goes on from NZ_JAWOAR010000303.1 coordinate 1,679, forward strand.
GCGGCGCCCGAGGACACAATCTGCACGCCCGCGCCAGTCATTTCCTCCCACGCCGCCGCCAGCGAGCCATCCTGGTCGATGCCGCGCGTAGCGTCTTCGACCACGTACACCTCGAAGCCTTCGTCAACGCCATCGGTGGCGGACCACTTCACGCAGAAGTCGGCGGCCAGGCCCACCACCACGAGCGTATCCACGCCGCGCTCGTGCAGGTAACCCGTGAGGCCGGTGGCGGTGGTGCCGTCGTTTTCGTAGAACGCTGAGTACGAGTCGATTTCGGCACGAAAGCCCTTGCGAATGATCAGGTCGGCGCGGTCGGTGTTTAGGTCGGGGTGGAAGTCCGCGCCCTCGGTGCCCTGCACGCAGTGGTCGGGCCAGAGCACCTGCTCGCCGTACGGCATCTCGACGATGTCGTAAGAATCGTGCTTTGCATGCTGCGAGGCAAACGACTGATGCTCGGGTGGATGCCAGTCTTGCGTGCAGATGACCGCGTCGAAATCGTCCATGAGCGCGTTTACGGTGGGAATAATTGCGTCGCCTTCGGGCACGGCCAGGGTGCCACCGGGGCAAAAGTCGTTCTGGATGTCGACAACCAAAAGGGCCTGCATACGTTCGGTAGGTTGGTACGTGTACATGTGACTGTGCTATCTACATGCACGGTGTTCTCCCTCTTTTTTTCCAGTGCCTTATGGAAACGTTACGAACCACGCCCTCCACGTCTGCGAACGGACAATCGGACCGGCAAGCGCCCCCGGCGACACGTATTCAGCATGCGTTTGAGGCGCAGCAAGCGCATCGCTCCGTTGTGCGCGCTCAAGATGCCGAGATGCGTATCCAAAAAATAAAACGGCTGCACGACCACGTGTGGGCACGGCGCGACGAAATTCAGGCAGCCATGTACCAGGATTTCCGGCGTCCGCCGACCGAAAGCGCCATGAGCGATGTGAAGATGATTGCCGAGGAGGCGCAGTTTGCGATGAAGCATCTGCGCAAGTGGATGTCGCCGAAGCCGGTGCCTACGCATCGCATGCTGGTGGGCACAAAGTCGCACATCGAGCCAACGCCAAAGGGCGTGGTGCTGGTTATGTCGCCGTGGAACTATCCGTTCATTCTTACGCTGGGGCCGCTCATCAGCGCGCTGGCAGCAGGCAATAGTGTCATCTTGAAGCCGTCGGAGTACACGCCGCACAGCAGCGCGCTCATGGCTGATATGATTGAGCAGCTGTACGACCCGCGTGAGGTGACGCTCTTTCGCGGCGACAAGGAGGTGGGGCAGGCCCTGCTCGATCAGCCATTCGACCACTTCTTCTTTACCGGCAGCTCGGCGGTGGGGCGCATCGTGATGAAGGCGGCAGCCGAGCACCTGAGCTCCGTAACGCTGGAGCTGGGCGGTAAGTCGCCCACGGTGGTGGATGCAAGTGCCGATATTGAGCACGCAGCGCGCACCATCATCTGGGGCAAGTTCTTGAATGCGGGGCAAACGTGTATTGCGCCCGACTACGTGCTGGCCGAGCGGTCGATTCGCGACGATCTGTTGGATGCGATGCGGAGTGCCCTCACGAAATCGTACGGGCAGACCCCGAGCGAGCGTCAGCAGAGTGCGGACTATGCGCGCATCGTGAATGAGCGGCACTATGAGCGGTTAAGTGATGCGTTAGACGAAGCCATCGATGCAGGTGCCTGTCTCGAATACGGCGGCACCGTAGACGCCCGCGAGCGCTACATCGAGCCCACTGTACTGACCGGTGTGCCCCATACCACGACTCTGATGCAGGAGGAAATCTTTGGTCCGGTTTTGCCCGTGCAGCCGTTCGACCACCTTGACGATGCCATTGCCGCTATCAACACGCGCGAGAATCCGCTGGCGCTCTATCACTTCACGCAAGACGACGAGGCTACGCGCCGCCTGCTCGACCACACGCAATCGGGCGATGTGTGTGTGAATGATGTGATCGTGCACTTCATGAGTCCGCATCTTCCGTTTGGCGGAGCCGGACACAGCGGGATTGGCGCGAGTGGCGGCGAATACGGCTTCAAGGAGTTCTCGAATCAGCGGAGCGTGTTGCGCCGCACCGGCGCCTCGGGACTGATGCAGCAGCTGTATCCGCCCTACGGAAGCGTCACCAAGAAGCTGGTGGACTGGCTGCTGCCGTGGGCGTAGTGGAGGTGTGGAAGGGGGGAAGGGAGAAGTTTGGGGATGCAGATTGCAGTGGCTTCCTGAGGCGTCTGATGTAAGGGGAAGAGCACGGCATGTCCGGTTAGTGTAGGATTTCTCGCATTGGCTTATACATTAACTTCACAGTGCCTCCAACGCATGGTGGAGAGCAGTGGCCCATCCTGTTTCGTCCAAAACCAGCGAGAATGTTATGCCTACATCAGGAGATGAAAAACAGAACGGTTCAGATACGAGCCGCCAGGGAGGAGCAAGCTCACGCCGTCGGTTCTTGCGGCGATCCGCATCGGTTGTGGGGGCGGCGTCGCTCGGAGGAGCAACCGCAGCCTTTGCAGCGTCGGGCACGGAGACAGGCTCGGGCGATGCGTCACCTATGCAGAACAAGCCGCGTCGCTCTGAGATTGAGGCGCGCATTATCGCAAACGCATGGCGCGACCGCCGCTACAAACGCCGGTTGATGTCGAACCCGCGCGAGGTTATAAGCCGCGAGATCGGTACGGAAATTCCGCGCGATGTGAACATTCGGGTGCTGGAAGAGGAGGAGAACACGCTGTTCTTTGTTCTGCCTCGCAATCCCAATGACTACAGCGAGAGCGAGATGAATGCCGAGGAAGCCGTGCTTTTGGCGGCCGGTATTCGGTTCGATACGCCCTGCGACTCTATTGCGTCTGCGCAACCCGCGTGGTTTATCGAGCTCGGCTACGAGCCGCGCAGTCGCGATGTAGACCCGCTGCGGTAGCTGTAGAGCAGTTCGAACAGGTTCTCAAGTCAAACGGTATGGAAACCAGAGACCAGATTCATCCCGTGTGGAGTACGGTTGCGGCTCGGGCCCGCTCTATCACAGAGCGTAAGACCCGGGCCGATTCTGCTGGCGCAACCGATCGTCCGCGTGCCAACGACATTAGTGCCGAGCGCATGGAACGCTGGCAGAGCATTGTGGCTCCTGAGCATCCCGCGTTGTTTCGGGAGCGGCTTCAACTGGACGGCCTGACGTGGAGCGATGCGCGTGCTCTGGTGGCGCCCTGCGAGGGCACCACGGTAGATGCGCTTCCGCTCTGGGCGCTGGAGTTGGCTACGGCATTAGAACAGCATTCAGGGCCGGGCACGAAGGCCGATCGATTCATGTCAGATCATGCCCGGATTCCGTTTCAGGAGGCGCTGGCCCCGTTTGTGCGGTATGCTGGTGCATCCCTTGAGGCTAAACATCCCGATGACACTCCATTAGTCGCACCGTCTGCACAGGCCGACCTGGAGCGTGAACTGCTCACGTGGCTCTGTACCCTTGCTGCGCAGGTGCTCGTCCATGAGTTTGGGCTCTTCCGCATGCAGCGCCAGTCGCCATACGAACAGTTCAGTACGCAAGAAGATGAGAGCGACGCGCTTTATCAGGCCTTCGTCCAATACCTGTGTGCGGGGGATTGGCGTCCGCTGTTTCAAGAGTATAGCGCGCTGGCGCGTCTGATTGGAACCGCTATGATCGATTGGGTGGATCGGTCCGTCGAGCTTCTGGAGCGGTTTGTGCAGGACCACGACGCCCTTGAGTCGGCGATGGGGCCATTCGGCCGACTGGTTGCCGTTCGCCCGCTCACCGGAGATCGCCACAATCGCGGACGAACGGTGCTGCTATTAACCGGAGCCACCGGGCAGCAGGTCGTCTACAAGCCACGGAGCCTGGGCATGGAAACCCACTTCTACGCGCTATTGCAACGGCTTACTGATCATGATTCGTTGCTATCTCTGCGTACGCCCACAGTGATCAACCGTGCGTCATACGGCTGGATGTCGTTCGTTCACGATCGTCCGTGCAAGGACAAGGCTGGGCTCACGCGCTATTATCGTCGCATGGGCATGCTGATGGCGGTGGTTTACGGTTTGAACGGCATTGACTGCCATATGGAAAACCTGATTGCAGAAGATGAACATCCCATTTTGGTTGATGCCGAAACGCTCCTCTATCCCGTACCGCGTCAGGTGGAAGGACGTAACGAGGCGCCTGATGGCTCACGCTCTGTTCTCTGGACCGACTTCCTCCCGTGGGAAAAAGCGGAACACGACTCCGATATTAGCGGCTTTTCCGGTGGGGTTGAGCCTGTTGAGCTTGACGACGTACCGACCTGGTATGCCCCGAATACGGATGCGATGGCCCTTACCAGCGGGACGATGACTACGCCTCAACACGACAACACCCCGCATACGAGCACGGGGCAGGCCGATCCGAACGCCTATCAGAAGGATCTGCGAGAAGGGTTTGTCGAGATGTACCACGTATTGATGGAGAGAGCGCCCAAACTGTCTAACGATCCATGTTGGCGAGGATTTAAGGAGCAGCATACCCGCTACCTGCCGCGCTCGACCGAGACGTACACAAATGTGCTGATGCGGAGCCTGCACCCTGCTGCGCTACTCAGCGGCGCTGACCGCGATATCGAAATAGATGTGTTGAGTCGCGCGCTTGCCGAGCGCACGCAGAAAAAGTGGATCTGGCCCCTTATTCAGGCTGAGAAGCGGGCCCTGCGGCGTGCTGATCTCCCGTTCTTTACGGTGCCGGTCAACGATCAGGCTTTATCCGTACCATCAACGGAATCAATCGATTCATTCTTTGAAACGTCGGGGGTGAATGCGGCAGAGGAGACGCTACGCAGCCTTAGCGAAGAGGACCTTAAGGAGCAGTTGAGTTGGATCGATCGTGCATTGGACCCCCAGAAGAAAGAGCGTCCCGAAAGTCAGGCACGCGAAACGTCCTGAGAACGGATTGTGCCCTACATGTCCTCGCTCTTGAACGTGTAGAAGCGTTTGTTTAGAACTTTACCATCATCCCAGACAGATGCCGGCCTCGGGGCGCTGCGTGCGGCGGCGCTGTGTCTTGACGCGTAGAGAAGAGAGGGCAGAAGGCTCTAAGGACGGGTTGTGCTATAGGTTCAGAAGTCGCACAGCCCCCCAACGCCCGTCATCCAGATCCTGAATCGAGTTCAGGACAGGCAAGGCGCCCCTGGCGCCGCTGATCCGGAGCCGAGCGAAGCGAGGGCCGAAGGTCATGCCCGTGGTACGCACGAAGTAATCCATTCGCCGGTTGAGGGCGAACTCACGCCGCTAACGTATCCCTCCATTGGGGCATGGATCCCAGATCGTCGCTCCGCTCCGTCTGGGATGACGGTGTGGGGGCATAAACAAGCATTTCGGTATGTTCAACAGCGATCATATGTATAGCACAACGCATTCTCAGGAGACGCAGAAACACTTTGGTGTGGACGCAGGGGCTGGTTTTCTGAGGTGACTGTCCGTCTAACCGTATAGCGACTACAAAAAAGCAGGCCCCTCGTGCTCGAAAGCACAAGGAGCCTGCGTTCAAATTATGCACGTATTGACTCAGGACGCGACCGCCCTGTGCCGTGCAGCGGTGTTACTCAGCCGGAGTGAGCGTCGCGTCGTCCGACACCGGTTCGTCGTCGCGCTCATAGGGCGTATCGGCATCGGCATACATGACGACCGATACGTCGGTCTCATCTTCCACAGCGGAATCCAGTTCCACGGTCACTTCATTCACAATGCCACCTTCGATATCTTCGGAGACGCCCAGGATATTGCCGTCAGCGTCTTCGATCGCGGCAAAGCCGCCGTCTTCCGGCACGTACACGCCATCGACGGTTGCGGTGGTCACATCGTCTTCCACAACGACAGCCTGATCAGACATATCGACCGAGGCCGTGGGCGGAAGCAGCACGGTGTCGATTTCGTGCAGCGCCACATCGTTAGCCACGGGGATGTCGGTAGCCGTGACAGTAGCATCGTTAGCTGCACCGTCAACAGACACAGCATCGCCGTCAATGCTGAACGAGAGCGGATAGGTTTCACCATAGAGCGTTCCCACTTCAGCGCCATCGCTAATGTCGCCCGAAGGCACTTCAGCAGCCAGCACGTGATACGTCAAAATGTCGGCGAGCACGCCCGGAGCGGGGAGTTCTTCCAGATCGGCAAGCACCGCCTCAAAAGCGTCTTCGCTTGGAGCAAAGACCGTAATGTCTGAGGACTCTCCGAGCGTTTCAGCCAGATCGGCTTCGTCGATGGCCGCTTCGAGGCTGGGATACAGGCGCTCGGCTTGCGTCACGATATCAACAAGCACCGCACTCACTTCGAGCGAGCCATCGTACTCCTCCCCATCGTCAATGTTGATGGTGTAGGTGCCCGCTTCTTCGTAAGTCACGTCCACAAATTCGCCTTCGCGGCGAACGTCGTAGTCGGGCTCAACGGGCCCTTCAACATCCCATGTGTAGTTTTTCTCGATGGTGAAGGCTTGTACGTAGTACTCGTACGTGCCGGGTACAGCCACTTCTTCAGCCGGACCGATAATTGCGAGATCCTCGCCCGGCTCCCACCCGATGTTCTGGGAGGAGTCGTCGCACGCGCTAAGCGTGCCTGCCACGACAAGCAGCAGAGCGAGTCGTAAGATGGTACGAAAGGTCATGTTCATGGGTAATCGTGCTAAAATGAGCAGAGGGGAAAAGGCAGGGGTACACCAGAGACGGTTAGTTGACGTCCCACCACAGCTTCGTGGCTTGAGAGTCGCCCTGGTCCCCAGTGAGTAGGCTGATGCCTTCTTCCAGGTTTGCCCCGTTGAGGTTGGCTTCGTCGGTCGGATACGTCATGCGAACGGATACAGCAGGATCCAGCTCGTCAACAGCATCAACCGCAGCACCACCAGCAGGCTCGCGTACGATGCCTTCAAAGTCGAGACGGCGCCACTCAGCCCATCCTTGAACGCCTTGCATGTAGAGCGCAAGCCACTTCTGTTCGCCAATTGACTGGCGCCAGTTTGCTGCGTCGTAGGGCACTTCGTCGATGTAGTCGTCAATGGCCTCCTGGTCAGAGGCGCCCCAGAAGTCCATCGAGGAGCGGATGCCCTCTTCGTAGAACGTGGCTGCGTCGCCGCTGATAAAGCCGCGCTCGGCTGCTTCAGCAAGGGCGAAGTAGACTTCGTCTTGCAACATCAGGTAGGCGGGCGCATCAGCAGCCGTTACGTCGCTGCCCGGACGCGAGAAGCCTCCCTGCGAGTAGAGAGACTGGGCTGATCCTTCGGTCAGTCCGTAGGGATATCCAACAAACTCACCATCCACCGATTCCGCATAAGCGGAGCGGCGCGGGTCATCATAGTCGTTCATGTAGTCGAGCAGGTTCTCGGTTACAGCCCAGTCATCGCGCCCTTCGATCTCGTAGTTTTCGTAGATCGGGTTCTGGTAAGGCGGCGAGCTATCGAATGCGACATAGGCACCGTCGTATTCCGAGGGGCCCCCGAGAGCTTGCATTGCACTGTAGGCGTCATCGACAACCTCCTCTGCAGTGTAATCCGCAGTTCCGCCATCCACATCAGACATGCGTGTGGCGACGCGCAGCTTCAGAGCGTTTCCGAAGAGCGCCCACTGCGTCATATCTCCGCCAAAGACGACATCACCTTGCAGGGCCGCAGCATCTGTGTTGATACGCCCCAGCGCATCGTCAATCATAGTGAGGATCCCGTTGTACACCTCTTCTTGTGAGTTATACTCGGGAACCGGGTTCTCATTGCCTCCGATTGCTTCATCGAACGGGATGGGACCCCACATATCGGTCATGACGTGATAGGTCCACGCCTGCATGATTTTCGACATGGCGATTTGGTTGTCGTTGTCGCCAAAGGGAGCCGCCTCTTCGGGAGCATTCTCGTTCAGGTCAATGATCTCTTGGAGATCCTGAATCGCGAGGTAATAGTCGCCCCACATGCCGTTCAGCACGCCCGACCGTTCTTGCGGGAAGCGATAGCGATCTTCCGCGGTGTATTGGTTTTGGGTCCAATACTGCGCGTAGAGGTTGCCAAAGCGGCCCAGGGTGAACGCCCCCCAGTAGGTTTCGGCAATGTCTTTGGTCGCGTTGGTAAAGAGGTAGTTAGGCCGAGCTTCCGAGGAGGCATTAGGGTCATCGTTGATATCCGTTAGGTCGCAGCCGGTAAAGAAGATGGCTACGCATAACAGCCCAAGCGCAAGGGTTCGTTTGATTGCGTACATTGTAGGGTGTAGGTCTTAGCAGTAGGAGAGCGGATAAGGCGCACAGCGGCGGGCTCCTGCTCAGGCACAAGCAGTGCGATCCACAGGAGCCCGCGACCATGCCGCGCCATGCGTTACAGCTGCATGTTCAGCGAGAAACCATAGGTACGCTGCGGCGGAATCTGGCCCGCCTCAACGCCCTGTACGTTGGTTGCGCTGAGTGCAGTTGCCGGGTCAAAGTGCGGCGTCTTCTTGTACAACGTAGCCAGGTTGCTGCCCTGGAGCCGTACCGTCAGGTTCTGAATCGGTGTGCGATCAAACCACACATCTGGAAGCGTATAGCCAATGCTCACAGACTGCAGCTTGATGTGCGTGGCATCGAAGGTATTCGCTTCGTTATTGCCAAAGAAACCGCTAATGGAGAACGCATTCGGATCTACCCGACCGGTCCATTCGACGAGTTCGCCATTTTCGTTTTCGTAGACGCCATCGGGCACGATACCTACTTCGCGGACATCGCCCTCAACGGTTTCCTCTACAAGACCGCTGTACATGCCGAACATGTTGGTCACGGAGTAGATGTTACCGCCTTTCTGACCGCTTAGTGAAGCACTCACGTTCAGCGACTTGTATGAGAACGACGTTTGCAGCCCGGCCGTCCAATCCGGCGTGTAGCTGCCGAGCGATTTGGGCGCGCTCGTCACGGGGATACCATTCGAGTCGAGGATGATATTGCCTTCATCATCGTACTCATACCCTGTTCCATAGAGCGTGCCGTATGGCTCTCCAACGCGTGCTACCACGTCTGGACCGAAGGGCGTTCCTCCAATGGTGTAGCTTTCGAGGCCAAGATCTTCATCCAGTTCAATGACCTCGTTGCTGTTGGTCGCCCAGTTCACCGTCACGTCCCAACGCATGTCTTCATTCACGATGGGCGTTCCATTCAGGGCCAGCTCCACACCTTGGTTTTCGATCTCACCCGCATTTACAAGCAGCGATTGGTAGCCGCTGGCACGCGAGACCTCCACGGGCAGAATCTGATCGCGCGAGATGTCGCGGTAAGCAGATACATCCAGGCCAAGGCGATCTTCAAACAGGCCCAGTTCCAGCCCGGCCTCGATCGATGTTGTGATTTCCGGCTTCAGGTCCGGGTTATTCAACTGCCCAGGTACCGACTGCACCGGATTGCCCCGAAAGGGAATAGCCTGATCGTATGCAGGAAGCAGTTGATACGGATCGGTGTCGTTACCAACCTGCGCCCATCCAACACGCACCTTTCCACTGGAGAGTAGATCGGTATCTTCAAACGTGTTCAGATCGCCGAAGACAAAGCTTCCGTTGATCGACGGATAGAGGTATGAGTTTTCCCCTTCGGGAAGCGTCGAACTCCAGTCGTTGCGCAACGAGCCTTCTACGTACACCAAGTCATTGTACCCAACTGTAGCATTTCCGTAGGCTCCCACCAGCTTGCGCTCTTCAAAAAAGTCGGTGATGCTGGGGCGACTAATCGAGTTCTCCAACGTGTACACTTCGGGCAGGCTAAGACCGCCCTCTGTGTTGCCGATGCTCAGGTCATAGCTATTGTACCGATAGTCAGAGCCGGCATAGGCGTCAAGGCTGAATTCATCTGACAGCTGCGTGTTGTAGTCAGCCTGAACATTGGCGTTGACTTCGCGCACCTGGCGAATTTCTTCGCGGTACTGATCCTGAATGGTGGATCCAACTGCAACGCGCTCCTGGCGCCGATCGGTGTAAATGTCGGAGCGGGCGTTCGTCGACAATTGAAGATCATCACTTACATCGTACGACAGCCCAATTCCTCCGTAGACGCGGTCGTTCTCATCTTCCTGGAAGTTGTTGAACTGCACCCAGTATGGGTTATCGAAGTAGATCAGGTCGCCTGCTTCAGCGCCTGCTTCGCCTCCGGTCCAGTTCCAGCCGCGCTGCGAGCCATCGGGGCGCTCGTAGTCGGTCATAGGGCTCCCATCGCCCAGTTCAAGCTGGCGCTGGCCAAAGTGGTTGAACTGCTGGAACACATTGCGACCGTCGTATCCGGTACCCGGACGCCCTTCGCCCTGCGTGTTCGTGTAGGTGGCTTGCAGGTTCGTAGACAGCCGCTCGGACAGATCGAGCGAGCCGTTGAAGCTCACCTCGTTTCGATCGAGCGAGCTGTTGGGATATACGCCGTCTTCCATCACATTTTTGACTGAGGCGCGATAGTTGAAGTTCTCGCCTCCTTGCGCAAATGAAACAGAGGTATTGAAGACGGTACCTGTGTCGAAGTAGTTTTCTACGTTATCGGGGTTCGCTTCCCAGGGCGTCGTTTCGCCGAAGAGACCGTTCACCTCATCGTAGCTGTACCACTGACGCACTTCGCGGCCGTCGAGGCGAGGCCCCCACGACTGGTCCGTGCCAAAATCGACGACATATTGCCCGTCGCCGTTCATGCTGAACGGACGCCAGGAGCCCCCACCGTATGTGTTCTGGTAGTCGGGCAAGCCATAGACTTGCTTCGTGCTGGCACTGGTATTCACGTTGATCCCAATGCTTCCCTCGGCGAGGCCTTCGCCACTTTTCGTGGTAACCTCAATCACGCCGTTGGCCGCTCGTGCACCGTACAGTGCAGCCGCGTTAGGTCCTTTCAAGACCGACACCGACTCTACGTTGTCCGGGTTAATCATCTGAGCGGCATTGCCATAATCGTATCCTCCTCCACCTCCTGCTTGACCTCCCGAAGTGAAGTTGGAGTTGTCGAGTGGCGTGCCGTCGACGACGATGAGCGGCTGGTTATTGCCTGATACCGACCGGGCCCCACGCAGCAAAATGCGTGCTGAGCCGCCCATGGAATTCGAAGTCGAAATATCAGCCCCTGCAATTCGTCCTTGCAGGTTACTCATAAAGTTTGTTTCACCAGTGCCCGAAATGTCATCGCCACTGACTTCTTGGACGGAGTAGCCAAGCGAGCGCTCATCGCGCTCAATGCCAAGCGCAGTAACCACGACATCATCGAGTTGCACCGCGTCGGGGGTAACCATAATCTCGACCTCAGTGGTTTCGCCTGCCTCTACGGTAACAGAGGTTGACGTACTTTGGTAGCCGAGGTACGACACCGTGAGTGTGTAATCGCCGGGTTCGATGCCGCCGAGTTCGAATGCGCCCTGTGCATCGGTCGCGGCGCCTTGCTGCAACTCGTCAATTACGACGTTTGCCCCAGGCACGGTCTCCTCCGTCTCAGAGTCAAGCACCGTTCCGGTTATGGTGCCATCTTCCTGCGCCCAAGCCGCATTCCCAACGCCCAGCAAGGCGAAGACAAGGATAGTGAAAAAAGTGGTTCGTAACATGACAGCATAGGTACCAGTGAATAAAGATGACCAGAAAACGTCGCGAAGTGAATGGACATGATGCTTACCCCAACAGAGACGTCCCGCGTCCTTAATCTGAACCCGGCGTTCATCCTGGGAAGCAGCCTGTACATGCAGCACTTCGTACGAAACGTTCCTTTAAATCTGCATAACACGCTGTAGAACGTAGCCTGCACGTTGCACAACATTCAAACGATAACGCCCAGTTAACCACTATTTCATGTAACGCTTTTCTGCTTCTTGCTCCTTAGCAGGCTAAGGCCCTCTCGTTTTAGTGTGCTCTCATCTCAAATGGTAAGCGCTCTACACAAACACAAAAACGCCTCTTCCGGCGCAGTGCCGGAAGGGGCGTTTTGTTAGTAGTTGACGGTGATGTCTTGCGGGAATGATATACCTCAAGCCCCGTCAGTCTGTATTCGTAGGGAAGACCCCTACCATTACATTCTACTTCAGATCATTTAGGCAGCTGTTACTCCTTCGCCCATCTGCTCCCAATCGTATCCTTCCGCTTTGCTGATTTCCTGAGCAACGAGCGTCAGATAGATGCCGTAGATCACCTTCGATCCAACATCGGCAACGGTGTAGGTCATGTGGCGGCCCACAACGGCGACTTCACTAAGGGCTGGCTCCGTGAATCCACCGAAGAGGTAGGGCATCAGGTAGGCGCCCGGGTAGAGCATCCACGTGACGAGGAACAGCGTCCAGATAGTGCCGAGGTACTGCTGCGCCTTCGCTGGAATGCCTTCTTTTCCTTGGCTAATCACCTGCTTCATCAGGTACAGAATGTGGAAGAAGAAGACCGTCGAAATCGTGCCCCAAACGAAGAACAGTGTCGGATTCGTGACTTCGTAGTACTGGCCTACATATCCAGTCAAGATCATACCCGTACCTGAGAACCAGAACTGGTTACGTACCGAGCTGAAGCTGCTGGTTGTAAGCGTTACCACAAACAGGATCTGGAACAGCAGCATCGGCACGTCAATGAGCCAGTTCAGATACCGGTACCCGTTGTTGAACAGGTCGCCCGTATCGGTTGAGCTCAGCATGTACGCTGCGGCTTCTGTGTCGTAATCAAACGCACTGATCCAGTTCTGCTGCTGTACAAGCAGAAGCAAGAAGGCCGACACCATGACGACGACCGACAGTACGCTCGATATCCGAAACTTGCGCTTCACCGTCTTGATGGTGAGCACGAAGTACAGCAGCCCCGCCAACATGACAGCGTAGCCCAGCGTCAGCACGTGGGCCGACAGTTGGTAGGCCATCTCCGAATAGCCGGACTCTAATCCTACGTAATTCTCGAAGGTTGCATTCCCAAGTTGTGCTATTAGTTCTTCCATTATGTTACGCCTCTCGTTTGTTCGATGGGTGATGACAGGTGCAGCACCGGATTGCTACGCCCTTATGATACCTTCTCTACCCCTGACCGATCAACTCCAAAAAGTAACTTTATCGTTTTACTATACGTAATATCTGTCCATGAACACATAAGTCTCCTTCTTCCATTCCCCACCAATGCACATATCTATCCGACCTTACAGGTTACTCACATCTGTATCACGGAATTGTAATCGATGTGCCATCTCTGCCCCCTTCCCGGCATACCGGTAGCGCTTTCCTTGAGGCACGATCTTCCATCCTCTCCGCCGTGCATGTGCGTCCCACGCAGGCACACAGTCAAGTACACGGGATTCAAAGCTAAACGGCCCAACGTATGTGTAACTTTGCTTCTGTGATTCCGTCTTATCGGTAGCTGGTTGGCCCTTTTCCGGTTAACCCTTTTCTTTCGCTGCGTTGCCTTATGATGTCGTATCGCCTCTTTTTCACTACGTTGCTGCTGGCAGTTGGTACGCTTGCAGCCTCCCCCAATGCCCACAGCCAAGCACGTGGCACCACCACGCTTGTAGGCGTCGTCACTGACGCGGAGACCGGCGTCCCGCTTCCCGGTGCCAATGTGATTATTGCCGGATCTACGCGCGGCGCGGCCGCCGACGAAAACGGGCGCTACGAGATCCGAAACGTGCCTATCGGTGCGCAGCGGCTCTACGTGTCGGTCGTCGGCTACGAGGCGGGGACGCGCAACCTGAATCTACGTGAACCCGGAATTGAGGTCATCGACTTTGCACTCACACCGGCTCCCATCGACATTGGCGAGGTAGTTGTGGAAGCCGAGCGCGACGAGCAGTGGCTCCGCCGATTCGAACGCTTCAAAGAGGCATTCATTGGCGAGACGCCCAACGCTGCCGATGTGGAGATCTTGAATCCGGAGGTGCTTAGCTTCTCGGGTCGCGTTTCGAACCTAACTGCTTATGCAGCCGAGCCGCTCGAAATCGAAAACAACGCGCTGGGATACCGCCTCACCTATTTCCTGAAGGACTTTCAGACGACGCGGTCGCGCACTCGGTGGGACGGCGAGCCGCTCTTTGAGGAACTGGAAGGCTCAATGCAGGAACAGGCCGCGTGGGACCGCCGCCGTCGCGAGGCGTATCTGGGCTCTTTTCATCATCTGATGCTGGCGCTCTTAGCCGAACAGCCTGAGGAACAGCAGTTCCGACTTTATCTTCGCCCGATGACCTCTACACCTGCTGTTTCCGACGGTCCATTTGCGCCCGCCCCCCAGCTAAGCGGACAGCGCTTCCCACTAAGCGATTTGTCGGAGATTCTGGAGCCTGGCGAAACCAACGATGAGCGCCTGCTCGATTTTCAAGGTGCTGTTGAGGTCGTCTACACCGGAGCCACCGAATCCGATGCCTACCATGCCTGGCAGCAGTCGCGTCAGCAGCAGGGCGGAAGGCGCCGCGGTGAGCGGTTCCAGACGTCCCAAATCTGGCTCGAACAGGGTGCTGCAACCATTGACTACAAGGGCGATATCGTGGATCCGTACGGCGTTACCCGATCGGGCTATTTTGCTTTCAAACGGATTGCCGACCAACTGCCCAAGGAGTATCGCCCGTGGCTGTAGTGCTCTGCCACAGGTCATTCTGTAGGTTAAACCAAGATGGATACGCGTGTCGTGTTGGGTCTTCATTGGCCTGGCGCTGGCGCTCGGCCCGGGCTCTGCGTTGGTCCGGCGGCGGTGGGCGCAGGTAGGGGC
>NZ_JAWOAR010000017.1:0-3849 GCF_046498435.1 Longimonas sp.
CTCCCTACCGTCATGCTGAACGGAGTGAAGTATCTCAGGTCACGCGGATAGAAAACTTGTTTTGGGAATGCATGATATGGTGCTCCATCGAGAGGCCCGATTTCGAGCGCGAAAGGTTGGCGTCGCGATCCTTCCCCCGACCGTCGTCAGAGGTCAGGATGACCGGAGGATGAGGGTCCCGTCTTTTTCAGGTAGCTGTTAGATTGCAAGTAGTATCCTCAAACAGTCATCCCAGACAAGGCGCGCTTGGCGCCGCTGATCCAAGTCAGGGCATCCATCTTCCGCTGTAACCTCAGGGCCTTTCATATCCCACTGAAACCGCCATATCCGCTATACAACCTGCCCAGCCACCGCCTCCATCTGATCGAGCACGCGCTGGGTAAAGAGCGCCACAAGCCGACGCCGCACCTCGCGCTGATGGTCGAGGTAGAACGCGTACTCGTCTTCGGTGAAGTGCCCCGCCACGAGTCCCACAAGCGAGCGCTTCAGGCGACGGTCTTCTTTTAGGAGATTCCGCGCCTTCGCCTCCTGGTCGGCAGGGTCCATCTGCGCAAAGCCCGTATTGTATTTCTGGAGGTAGCGGGCCACCGTTGTCAGGATGAGCGGATTCTGCAGCTTGCAAATGGGACGCAGCGTGCGGCTCTGAAACTGCTCCATCGGGCGCTGCTCCTCGGTATCGACCGGTACGTACGGGCGGATGCGGAGCATGGCATCGTCCCGGGCATCAGCATCCAGTCCCCACAGTTCGGATGTAGCAAGCTCGATGCTATTCCCCGCCGGATCGCGCACATACAGCGACACGGCGCGCTCGTGATGCGGCCAGGTAGCCGTGTCTTCGATGGGAATATCGTGCGCGGCAAAGCGCTCCCGCCACGCCTCCACCTGACGAAAAGGGATCGCCAGCGCAACGTGTCCGGGTCCGTTGGCCCCGTGGGCAGGCAGCGATTCGGTTTCGCGCGTCACCTCCGCGATGAACACGTGTACAATGCCGCGTCCGCACTGGAATGAGAGATGGCGCTCGGGCTCATCAAACACCACAGGCAGGTTTAGCACCGTGCTGTAGAAGTGGCGGGCGGCCTCCAGGTCCGAGGCATACAGGCTGGTTTCGAGGACGTGGATGGGGCGCATGGGTGAAAAGGCTGTCAGGGGAAAGCAAGAGACCGAGCAGGAACTCGCGGCACCGTGGTTTCTCTGAACCGTCTTGCGGATACGTAGATTCAGCGTGCCACTGTCCCCTCCCCTTCATCGCAGGAAAGTCCATAGCTAAGTCTCCACAGCAGAACCACAAAGCATGATCAGGCTACCGCACCATTCGTGACTATGTCTGCATCGGTGGGACCTTGAGCGTCGTAGTGAGTCACAAACGTGTCGAGCCGGTCCGGGTCGTTAGCACCTGGTAGAGCACGCGTGGCGGTCTGACACTCCGCATCTACGTCGAGTTTGGTGCAGATGCGATCTGCGACCGCCTCGGCCATCTGACGGTAGGTTGTCAGCTTGCCCCCAACAATGCTCAGGAAGTTTTCTACCCCGTCGTCGGCATGATCCAGCACGAAGAACCCCCGCGAGATGCCACGGCGAGCGCTCTTCTGCTCGTCGGGCGCGTAGAGTGGACGTACGCCCCACCAGGTGCGCACCTCGGTCGCCTCGGCAACCGGAGGCAGCATCTTGGCGCACTCCTGAACCGACTTCTCGACTTCCCAGTCGGCCTCTTCGTACGTGTCGGGGTCGGAGACGGGGACGCTTGTTGTGCCGAGTACGACTTCGCTCTCGTGCGGAACGATGATGTCGCCATCATCGGGGTCGCGGCACCGGTTGAGTGCAGGGCCGAGGGCGTCGTACACCACCGAGATCATGACACCGCGCGACGGAGCCATCTCAACGTCAACGCCCGCCATCGCTGCGACTTGTCCGGCCCAGGCACCCGTTGCGTTGATAACGTACTGCGGTCGAACCGTTGCATCTACAGTTCCTCCCAGCGTAGCTCGGGTGATTCGCCCGTCTTCAACGACCAGACCCGTGAGCGGGGCATGGGGATAGACCGTGCCACCATGATCTTCAGCATCGGCGGCGTTGGCCGCGCTGAGGCGTGAGGGGTAGACGACTCCGTCGGGAACCCACATGGCGCGCTCAACGCGTGAGGAGAGCCCGGGCACGAGATTACGGGCGGCATTCCCATCAAGCACACGCGTCTCGATGCCGATAGACTCACAGGCCGCCTGCTTTTTGTCGAAGTAGTCCGGATCGTCTTCGGGAAGCTGAATGAAGAGCCCGCCTGTGTCACGGATGCACGATCCGGCGATTGAACGAAGCACGCGGTTTTCTTCGATGCACTCTTCCGCACCGATGCGGTCGGACTCCGCGTAGCGAGCCCCGCTGTGAAGCAGTCCGTGCGATCGGCTGGAGGCTCCGCTGGAGAGCCCGCTCCGCTCGGCGAGCATCACGTCGATGCCACGAAGCGCAAGATCGCGTACAATGCCGGTGCCGGTAGCACCACCGCCAATAACCAGTACAGTAGTAGAGGCTTCCATGGGAAGAAGGAGACTGAATACGTGGGAATGCGTGCAGGGCAATGACGCGCCCAGACAGGCTTTTAGAACGCTTTCGAAGAGTAAGGTAGCAGATCGCTTGCAGTTTTAAGGGCCTGTGTTGTTCAATCCTAAATGCAGATAAGACAGGCATTTCACACATCCACTTCCGGCGCAGCCCCGCCCGTGCAAACCCGTGTATCCTGACCCAGAAATCGCGACTGGCTACGTGACCTGGCATGTGGCGCGTTGCATTTGTTTCTTAGCATACACTGCTTCCCGACTATGCTTTCAATGCCCCAATGAACCACTTTATGCGATATCTTTTCGCTGCACTCATTGCATGCGGCATGCTCGTGATGGGCCTCGGGGCCTGCACCGCACCAGATACGACGTCTCTTTCACTGGAATCGGTCGAGGTGTCTCTTGAAAACGAGACTTTTGCACCCCGCCTTTCTGTGGATGCGGAGGATCGCCTGTTGCTTTCGTATCTGGAGGACACCGAGGAGGGACACGCACTGAAGTTTGTCCGTCATGATGGACGCGCATGGACGGCTCCACAGACGGTGGCTGAAGGGGCCGACTGGTTTGCGAACTGGGCCGATACGCCGGGTGTGCGTCCGGTGGGAGACTGGCTCTTTGCGCACTGGCTTGTGCGCAGCGGTCCGGTGGCCTATCACTACAGCATTCACGCTGCATGGTCGGACGACGGCGGGGCCACGTGGAGCGATCCGTTTGTGCTTCACGGCGAGGAGCGACCGGCCGAGCACGGCTTTCTCTCCTCCGTCGTGCTCAACGATAGCACGCTGGGTGTTGCGTGGCTGGACGGACGCCATACTGTTTCTGAGGAGACAAATCCAAACGGCGAAGCAGCTCACGATTCGCACGCGAGCTCGGGGGCAATGAGTCTGCGTTGGGCACGCCTCAAACCGGGTGAAACACGCCCAACACGTGATATCGAGTTGGATGTGCGGGTGTGCGACTGTTGCATGACGGCCTCGGTACGCGAGGGGGCGGATGTCCGCGTCTTGTACCGCGACCGCACCCAGGCCGAAATCCGCGACATTGCATCCGTGCGTGTTACCCCGTCGGGGCACCAGGACGAGGGCCGGGTGGCCGCGGACGACTGGGAGATGCCTGCCTGTCCGGTAGAAGGCCCTGCGGTTGCCCGGCGCGGCACCACCACCGATGCGGTCTGGTTCACGGGCAGCGAGAGCACGCCCAAGGTCTTCTGGGCCACGGCCCGCAGCGATTCAGGCGATTTCGGCGCGGCCACACAGATCGATCAGGGCGCCCCCGCCGGCCGCGTCGGAGCTGTGGCGGT
>NZ_JAWOAR010000144.1:0-2920 GCF_046498435.1 Longimonas sp.
ATACGCTCGACGGCACCGACTACCTGCTGGCGGTGGGGCTGGATGTGTCAGAGCAGGGCGCGCCCTGAGCACATCGCTTCGTGTTTGTTTGGTGTTTGCGGAACCTACCACCCAATGCGGCGCGAGGACCGCGATTCAGTGGCTGCCGGATCTGGCTCCTCGGCACCGGGTTCGTCCAGCGCAAGCTGGGCGGGCGGCTGCTCCACGTTGTCGAGATGGGTGATGGTAGCCCCCTGATAGTAGAACCCCAGGATGTCGCGATACGAACGCCCTTCGTTGGCCATGCCGTGGGCACCCCACTGGCTTAATCCTACGCCGTGCCCGTAGCCGCGCCCAGCAAACACGTAGCGCGAGCCGCTGCGGCGCGCCTCAAACCAGGTGCTTTTGAGTACCTCGCGCCCGGCAGCACGGTTGACCGCCTGCCGAAAGGCATTGGCCTGCACTGGCTCTCGACTTCCGTTCGGGCGGAGTAACTCCATGGTAAGCAGACGACCGCTGTCTGCTGTATCGCCGAGGTAGAAGCCCCGTACAGATCCCCCAAACTGGCGCTCCAGGCCGCTCAGCACTGTGGTCCGATTGGCCGACGACTCCCACGTATGATGCGGCGATGCCGAATCGTAGGGGTCATTGCGCCCACGCAGGTAGGGCAGCGTTTCACTGGCATCCCACACGTCTTCGTTGTTTGCCGTATGGCCGCCGCTGCTGGAGAAGTACACCGCCTCGATGAGATGCGACTGATACGTGAGCACCTCGCCTCGAGTGGCCTCGGTGGCTGCGCGCGAGGCGTCGGTCATTGTAGACAGGCCCCGATACACCTGCGAAATCGTATGATCGACATGGGTGTACGTGCTGTCGAACTTGTCGCTGCCGCGAAGCGCGTATGTACGCACCACCACAGCCATGGCTTTGGCCCCTTCCTCGTCGTCGAGCCCGTACTCGCTGGCGACGACGCTGGCGACGTAGTGTTCTAAGGGAACTGCATTCACAAGCTCAATGGCGTTGCCGTCGGGGCGTACCTCGAACACACCGCTGTAGGAGCGCTGCGTCTCCTGACTCTGAAACGTTGTGGCGGCCTCCTCAGGAGCATCCAGGTAGAGCGTGGATGCGGCAACGCTGTGCGATCCGTGCTCAAGACGCACATCACCACGGTGCAGCGTAAGGGTGGCGGAGGTACCCGGCTCGATGTGGAAAAGCGGGGCGCGCTCCAGGTCCGTATGCACTGGCGTGCGGCGCGATGCGGTCAGTTCGATCTGACGCGGCGACTCGCGGTCGAAGATGCGCACGCGCACGTCCTGGGCCGCTGCGGGAGCGGGGCGGCTTCCGGCGATCAGAAGCAGAAGGATGATCCCGCCAAGCCCGCATCCGAACCCACGCAACGGGTAGCACGGCACTTGACTAAAAGCAGACCAGAAAGCCACAGTGAGTAGAGCGGTTGGTGGATACGCTGATGAAGCAATGACGAGGGGGGCAACCTCGGAATCTACAGTATATAAAACGATACGCGAAGTTGCATCCGTGCTGCACTCGGCAGCCGGATTTGTCCAAGGTCTCCTGCGCATCCTCACTGTTTGATCACCATTTTTGTTTATGTTATGATTGTGGATACGCACGCCCATCTCTACCTCGACCGCTTCGACGACGACCGCGACGCGGTGCTCACCCGTATGCGCGAGGCGGGCGTAGAGGCTGTCGTGCTACCCGCTATCGATCTCGCATCCATCGAGCAAGCGGTGGCGCTGTCCGAAGCGCACGCTGACGTGTTTGCGATGACCGGGCTGCATCCATCTGCCACAGAAGACGCAGTCGACGATGCGATGGCAACAGTCGCCGAGTCGTGTACCCATGACCAGGTGGTTGCCATCGGCGAGAGCGGGCTCGACTACTACTGGGACCGCTCGTTCGATGATCGGCAGCAGCATTTCTTTCGGGCGCATATTCGTCTCGCTATCGAGACGGAGCTGCCGCTCGTGATCCACAACCGTGAGGCCACCGAGGATGTGCTTGCCATTCTGGAGGAGGAGCGTAGCGCCCATCCCCAGGGCGACCGGCTCCACGGCATTCTGCACTGCTTTGTGGATGACGCGGCCACAGCGCAGCGGGCGTGGGATCTGGGCTTTTACGTGGGGATCGGCGGCATTGTGACGTTCAACAACAGCGACCACGACGCCATGCTTCAGGCTGTTCCGTTGGAGCATATCGTGCTGGAGACCGATGCGCCGTACCTGGCGCCGCAAGCCGAGCGCGGCAATCGCAACGAGCCGTCCTTTGTGCGTCATGTGGCCACGTATCTGGCGGATGTCACGGATTACACCCTCGACGAAATCGCCACGCAAACCACGGCCAACGCCCGGGCGGTGTATGGGCTGCCCGAGTTAGCGTAACGTCTGTCTTCTGCAATCGCCTGGGCAGCATGTGGTAAGGGGATTTGGGATCCGCACGCATCGCCAGAGCGGTCGAGCGCCTGAGTGTTGAAGCTGGTACGCACGTTGTTCAGTGCATCCACGTGATGCGGAAAGGGGGAGTGGGGCAGGGGCGTAGTGCCTTCAATGGTGCGAGACATGATGGAAGGGGGACGCTGTGTCGCTTCCTCCTGAACCCGTGCGGATGCGCAAAAAAACGCCTCGCTCCAGGCGGGAACGAGGCGTTTGGAAATAGCGACCTAATAGAAACCTGACAAGCCTCGCAGACCTGTCAGGTTTGAAAGTGACTTACTCCGCATCCGGCGCGTTATCCATCTGTGCTTTCTGAAGTTGGCCGGAGTAATCGACGTACACCGTCTTCGTTTCCGTATAAAACTCGAAGACCTCCCAGCCGCCGTCGCGGTGAAGGGAACTATTGATGCCGAAACAATAAATGCAGAGGAGCTGATTCTTTCCGATTCCAAAGAGTTGGCCGAGCACAACACCATTGTCGATTTAAT
>NZ_JAWOAR010000145.1:0-5701 GCF_046498435.1 Longimonas sp.
CTGCCGAGCACGCTGGCGCGAAACGGGTACATCTCATCTCCGAGCCGATGGCCGCAGCGATTGGCATTGGGCTCGACGTCAGCGAAGCTGTGGGCAACATGGTTGTTGACATTGGCGGCGGCACCACCGAAATCGCAGTCATTGCGCTGTCGGGCATCGTCATCGACGAGTCAATTCGCGTGGGCGGAAACGAGATCGACAACGCGGTGGTGCAGTACTTTAAGCGCAATCACAACCTGCTGATTGGTTCGCGCACCGCCGAGCGCATCAAGTGCGAAATTGGGAGCGCTATTGAACTGGAAACCGAACTGGAACTCTCAGTGCGCGGACGCGACCTGGTGAGTGGCATCCCCAAAGACCGCACCATCTCGTCGGTGAACGTGCGCGAAGCCTTGCGCGACAACCTCGACCAGATCGCCGCAGGCGTGCTCCGGTGCCTGGAGCGCACTCCGCCCGAACTCGGCGCCGATGTCTTAGAGCGTGGCATCATGCTCACCGGCGGCGGCGCCATGCTGCACGGCCTCGATGAAATGCTGCGCGACCGCGTCGAACTCCCCGTGTACGTGGCCGAGAACCCGCTTACTGCAGTGGTGCGCGGCACCGGCACCGCACTCGAAAACCTGGAGCAGTACAAACGGGTGCTGATATAGCAAACATAGGCGCTGAGATCACACGGCATAGAGCGGCGGATACACGTGTGCGACCTGTCGATCCGGGCGGCGGCATGCTACAAGGAGGAGCGATGCCCGTTCTGACAAACAAAACAGGATTGCAGCACAGAGTCGCAGCATCGTAGGCGCCAGCCCTTCCAACAGAAAACAGCTCCGCCGGGGCAAACGGGCCCCCGTTTGTCCGTTGCAGTAGGATTGTGTACCACGAACGACGCTATGCCCCATGGATGCTTCGCAATGGGACCGCCTCCGCGACTGGGCTGTGTTTCTTGGGCTGCTGCTTGTAGCCTGCGTTGTGCTGTTTACCGCCAACCGTCCCTTCAACCAGGCACTTCGCACCTATGGCATGGAGGTCACCGCACGCATCGAGCAGCAGTTTGCGTGGGTGGGGCGCTACACGCGTGCGCTGCAAGAGAACGAGGCGCTGCGGGCACGAAACATAGAGCTTTCGAGTGAGGTCGCCCGCTCGCGCGATGCCCGCTCGCGCAACCAAGAACTCGAAGCTATGCTGGCTCTGCAAACCCGGGCCGACACCACAGTTGCCGACAGCGTGCTCGTGGCGGCTCGCATCTTACAAAAAGATCTCACGCAACAGCAGAACCTTCTGACGCTCGACGTGGGACAGCGCGATGGCATAGAAACCGGCATGCCCGTTGTTACCCCCAATGGCATTGTCGGCACCGTGCTGATGGTGAGCCCCCGGTTCTGCCGCGTGCTGCCATTTCTGAACACCGACTTCCGTGTGCCGGGCACCATCGAAACCGTCGGCGCCGAGGGCGTAGTGCGGTGGGAGGGCAATGCGCTGAACCAGCTGGCTATGGAGCATGTCGTAAAGACTGAACCGGTCGAAGAGGGACAGCGCGTGTCTACCAGCAGCCACAGCAGCGTCTTTCCCAGCGGATGGCCCATCGGCACCATTGACTCTGTCGATACGCGACCGGGGCGCAACGACCTTACCATCACGCTACGTCCTGCAGTGGCCCTGCACACGCTCGACCATGCCTTTGTGATGCGCACTCAATCCAACGACTACGATCTTGCCGCCGATAGCACCCAGGGCTATGACTATGCCACCATGAATCCTGGTGATTCGTAGATGCACCTCGTAGATGCGCCTCGTAGAGGGCGCTCAACGAAGCAAAGTCAACGAAGCAAAGCATGTGCATGTGGGAGGTGCAGTGCGTACGTTGTACAGCACAGTTCTGCGTCATCCCCTGGGCATCGTTCTGCTGCTCATGTTCTACAGGCGGATGCAATAGCACCGCGCTTTGCCCACATTGCACTCTCCATTTACGCTCGACTCGCACACGCATCGCCCCTCTTTATGTACATTCGTATCCTGACTACCATGATGACAGCATGGCTCCTGCTGATGGGAGCCGCACCAGTAGCACACGCCCAATACTCATGGGCCTCAGAGATGCGCGAGGATATCCGCACGGTGCTCGATGAACATGACTCCGAAGGGATCTGGAGCGCGCTGGTCCTTAACCTGAAGACCAACGAGGTCATGGTCGATTATCGGAGCGAGGCCACCATGCTTCCCGCCTCCACCGTAAAAGTGCTCACATCGGCAGCCGCACTCGACCTGCTGGGCCCCGACTTTCAGTATGAAACCGTGCTCACAGCAACCGGCCCGGTGCGCGACGGATGCATTCAAGGCCACGTGGTGCTGCACGGAAGCGGAGACCCCTCCTTCGGAGCGACACAACCCACGGCATCCGTCTTTACCAACTGGGCTGAAGGGCTGGCGCAGACCGGCATCGAATGCATAACGGGCAATGTGATTGGCAACGGTACGCGGTTCGATAAGCCCAGCATGGGACCTGGATGGAGTTGGGACGATGCCTCGTACAAATACGCGGCCCAGCACAGCGCGCTCTCGTATCATGGCAACGTGATTGATATTGCCATTCGAGCGACCCCGCGCGACGAGCAGCCTCGTGTGCGGTGGGAGCCCGACAGCACCTCGTATGTAACCATCAGCCAGCAACTGGAGCGGCGCTCAGCGGGTAGCAGCCTGTCGCGTAGCTACGAGCGGCTGCCGGGCCAGAACGTGATCGATGTGGAGGGCGAAATCCCTGTTGGACGCGCAACACGGTTTCAGGTGACGGTCGACAATCCGACGGTGTTTTCGGCGTACGTGTTTAACGAAGCGCTACAGCGTGCTGGTGTTCGTGTTGAGGGGCAGGCTACCTCCTGGCGGGTGCTCGACGCGCGCCCCACGATCCGCGACACCCTTACCTCGGCGTTCTCCCCGCCGCTCTCGGATCTGGTACAGACGATGAACACCGAGAGCAACAACCTATATGCCGAACAGCTACTACACACCCTGGGGGCCGAAGCCCACGGCGACTCGCTCGACGCCGAAGGAACCCGCGAGCGCGGATTGCACCTGGTGCGCAGCCTTATCGAACAGGTTGGGGGCGATCCCGATCGTCTGCGCCTGGTTGATGGATCGGGCCTTTCGCGCTACAATTTGATCTCAGCCAAGATGCTCGTGCGAGTCCTGGCTTATATGCATACCCACCCCGACCCGGATGTGCGGCGCGCCTTTGTAGATTCTCTTCCCGTGGGCGGACAAAATGGAACCCTGGAGTACCGCTTTCGGCGCGCCAGTGCTGCACGGGGCAATGTGCGCGCAAAAACAGGGACGCTTTCAAATAACAGCAGCCTGGCTGGATACGTAACCTCATTCGAGGGCACGCCCTTTGCGTTTGCGCTCATGGCAAATAATCACGTGGGGAGCACACGGGCCCTACGCATTATTCAAGACCAAATCGTTAACATACTGGCCGAATATCCGCGCTAAGTTACCGAACTGCATTCCGCGCGGAAGGTAAGAAGTGTGCTATTGTGTACATATGCTTTTTCGAAACGCTTTCCAGATGCGCCTATGCCTACCTCGCCACCCCTGCACGGAACCACCGTCGTTGGTGTTCGCCACAACGGTCAGATTGCTATGGGATCCGACGGGCAAGCTACCATGGGGGAAACGGTCATGAAACACAAGGCCGAAAAGGTACGCACGTTGTACAACAGCGAGATTTTGGCCGGCTTTGCGGGCTCCACTGCTGATGCCTTCACGCTATTCGAACGATTTGAGGAAAAGCTGGAGGAATACGGCGGCAATGTAACGCGCGCCGCTGTTGAATTAGCTAAAGACTGGCGGACCGACCGCTATCTGCGCAAACTGGAAGCGCTACTGGCTGTCGCCTCGGGCGATCGGCTGCTGGTGCTTAGCGGCAGCGGCGATGTGATTGAACCGGATGATGATGTCCTTGCTATTGGATCTGGCGGGTCGTTTGCGCTTGCAGCGGTGCGTGCGATGAAGAAGCATGCACCCGACCTGGATGCGCACACGCTGGTTGAAGAAGGCCTCCGCCAGGCCGCAGACATCTGCATCTATACCAATCACAACCGCACCATCCTGGATCTGGCTGCTGAGGCGTCGGATCGTTAAGGGCGCCGCCATCAAAGAACACGACGGAGGCCACCCGGCGCATCTGCGTACCGGAAATCATGGAGACAGATGCCGATTGCCTGCGTCGTGCCTGGGAATGGTGCGTGATGCAGCATCATCCTATGCTGCACTATTGTAACGGGCTTGCCTCAACACCACCAATCGACAGTATGCAGCGGCGTCTCCCCCACCCTACAGGTCGGTGCAGCTGTCGCCTTAAAGAAAACACCGGCTGGTCGAGGCCCGGCAGCCAATCGACAACGACCAGCACCACTAAATTAAAGTAAACACCGACGAATCAACCTATTATGTCTACAAAAACAGGAGCACAACCCTCCCCGAAGCGCGCCGCTTTCTTTGTTGACTACGACAATGTATACACGGTGCTGCATGCCCAAGACACAGAACGGGCCCCCCATGTGCTGGCGATGCGCATTATTGATAAGGTGCAGCGCTACCTCGCAGAAGGCGACGACACACCCACCGTGTTCGCTCGGGCCTACGCCGACTTTGCTACGCTGCCCGATGCCAAGCCGGGCGAAGCGGAAACGGATCTTTATGAACACGGCTTTGCTCCCCAAACAACCCCCACAGCCGTACAACTGAATGCATCGGAGCAGCACCTAACAGTTGACGTCACCCACCTGCTGCATGAACGGCCGGACATCACCTCGGTCGTCATCGTTACAGGCGACCGGCCGTACCTGCCGCTCATTCGGGCAGTGCGCGAGCGCGGCTTGCGTCCGCTGGTTGCCGCTGTGCATCCGCCGCAGAGCAATGTCATTGCGCCCTACCTGGAGGACGAAGCCTACCTCGACGCACGCAACATGCTGGGCTCGTCGGCTCGCGACACGCTCAACTCGCGCGAGCAAGCCAACCGCCCCAGCCGTCGCCGCACCCGTGCCAGCGCGCCTCCGGCCCAGCAAGAACCCATCGACGACCCCATTTTGCGAGCGACTATTGAGGTGACCGAAGAGTTCTTCGGGCAGTACGACGAGGTCTACCTCACGCCGTTGCTGCGTAAAATCTCGGAAGAACTCGGGGAAGGCTACGACCCGAAAGCGCTCGTTAGTGATCTGGAATCTGCTGGTGCGGTCTGGCTGGAGAAGCGCGATGGCTACCCGTACGATTACACGGTGCTCATCGTGAATGAGGAGCACGAAGATGTACAAAAGATTCTGGACGACTATTACCGCGATCGTACGTTTGGCGGGGGATACAGCAATGGCACCCCGGCCGCCGACGAGGCCCCAACCGAACCCGAAGAGGAATATGCGCCGGTACAACCATCCAGCCTCGATGACTATGCCGATGATGAACCCGTCGATGATGAACCCGTCGATGACGGACTCGACGACGAGGACCTCAACGAAGCCGATTCGCCGGCGTAGTTGAACTCTTGACCCTTTAACAGTCGTTCTGCGGTTGTTCTACGCGAATGGAGCGCATTGCTGCGCATCCCGCTGTTTCTACGTTGCTGCTACTCTGGACTAATCTTCTACTTTCATGGCCACCCATCCCTCTTTGGATGAATTGACGCCTCGGCAGATTGTCGAGGAACTCGATC
>NZ_JAWOAR010000262.1:0-8828 GCF_046498435.1 Longimonas sp.
CCGCGACTTAGCCAACGAGGCTCCGCATGAAGAAAGCCGCTGCAATCTGCACAGCTGGTCTGACGAGGGATCGTGGAGCCCGTGCTGCTATACCGATGATCACGCCAACGCGTCGTGCATGTGGGAAAAACCATCGGAGCTAACCGATTACAGCGGATCTGGATACGAGATCTCGTATAGCGGGCCGCCCGATGCCGAACGGATGATGGCACAGTGGAAGGCGAGTCCGGGGCATGATGCGGTGATGGCGAACCGGGGGCAGTGGTCCGACTTTACGTGGCGCGCTATGGGCGTGGGTATTGCTGAAGGTTTTGCCGTGATTTGGTTTGGGCGAGCCGACGACGCAAACGGAGCACCGCCTACATGCTCAAGATAGTACGCACGAATAGCTGAGGGCTGCTCGTGCTAACCCGTTCCCTGAAAGATAACCCGTTCCTTGACAGATGTAGAAAACAGGCGGAGCGATAAAAGCGCTTCGTGTCTATATTGTGTGATCTTTGGATATCTGGTGGTGCAGGCGGTACCAACAGCGTCCCATAAGGCGTTGTGAGCACGTATCTATCTTTCCCACACACGTGTTCTGTTGTTATGCGTACCCGGTTGAGCGAAATTGTTGTTGCCGTAAGCCTGCTTCTCATCGGCGGTCTGGTCATGGGGTGCGGGAATGATGCGGCATCGCGCGCAGAAGATATCAACGTGCGCGACTTCCGCTATGTGGAGCAGCCCAATGGCGACCGCGAGTTTACTGGTGAGGTAGAGAACACAGGCGATTCCGATGTCTCGATCGTTCAGGTTGAGGTGAGCCTCTTCGACGAAACCGGTAACGAGGTGGGTACGCAGCAGATTGAAGTTGAAGACGTGCCGGCCAACGACAACCGCCCGTTTACCCAGTCGCTTACACACAACGGTCCCGTAGGACAGGCGCGCGTAAGTGGGGTAATGGTGCCGTAGCGTCGCCTTAAGTGCATAGATGTAACGCTGGATCAGGCGTAACGTCTTGGGAAGAGGAGCCTATTGGGTGCACCTCATACCACAGCCCGCGTACAGTAATGCACCCACGCGCTCTGAAGAAGCGTTCTGAAGTAGTGCGTGTAGACACCCTCGACCCACGTATGGTATGAAACGGTCTGATGCGCCTTTATCCTTACAGCGCCAGCTTCGTACGGCGCAAGCCCAGGCAGCCTCGTATCGTAAGCAGCTGCGTGCTTTGGCCGATGCAACGTTTCACATCGTCCTTGATGTGAAGAACGCGAACACTGTTGGGCTTGCATCTGTGGAGGTGCAGGCCCCGTCGGAGCGTGATGAAGCCGCCATCGAACGGCTCATACACGGGCACGACGAACTGGTATCGGCGCTGCGTGAAGCGCGGGCTACAGGCGAGCCCGTGCCCATTGCACTGCGGAACGGCCCTTCCAATTCATGGACGGGCACCGTAGGGCCATGCATCGATGCGTGTGAGCAGGCGCAAGAGACGCCCTGCCTCCGTGGCGTCTTGCGCCGCACCGATCATGCTGCCCGGCCTGATATGGAGCCGCTGCCCCGCGAACTCTTGGAGCTGCTGCCCGATGCAATTCTCATTGTAGCCTCCAACGACCGCATCAAATATGCGAACTCGGCAGCGGTTGCCATGACGGAAGCCGCCAGCCTCGAAGCGGTGCTCGATACCTCTATCTGGACGTATCTTCCCGACGAAGCACAGTCGCACGTGACGCGGCGTCGTCAGCAGGTGCGCACCGGCCGCCGGGTCGACTTTGCACGGCATACGCTACGCACCTGCCAGGGCAAGGAGCGCATTGTTGAGTCAGCCTCGGTGCCCATTCTGTACCAGGGGGGGCACGCGGCGCTTGTGGCCGTGCGCGACCTCACCGGGCGCGAGCGGTTGTCCGAAACGTTAGAGCGCACGCTTCGCCTGTTTGACACAGCCTTTCATCTTGGGCCCGCAGCAGCCATTGTCCGGCTGCACGACGGAGTTGTTTTGGAGGTGAGTGAGCGGATGGAAACGCTCACCGGCTTCGATGCTGCTGACCTTGCTGGAGAGCATATCGATCAGGTGCGTGTGGGGCTGCCAGAGCATCAGCGGCATCAGCTTGCGCACGATCTGGTTGTTCACCAGCAGCTACACGACCGCGAACTCACCCTCACCCGAGCCGACGGCACCGCATACACCGTGCTCGTGAGTGCGCGTCTTGTAACATTGGAAGGCGACGACTGCGCACTAATAAGCCTGGTAGACATCACTGAGCGCAAGCAAGCGCTTGTACAGGCACAAGAAACGCAGACCCTCATGCAGAAAATCTTCCGCATGAGTCCGTCGCCCCTGGCCATTGTGCGCCTGGAAGACGGTGTGTACCTAAATGTGAACGATGCGCTGTGCAGTCTCGTGCGGCGCCCACGCTACGACATTGTGGGCCGTACCGACAACGACATGGCGCTCTGGGCCGATCCCGATTATCGGGCAGCTGTCTTCGACCGCGTACAGCGCGAGGGCACTATTACAGATGTGCAGACCACGTTCTGCCAGCCCGATGGCACGCGCATCGACGTGCTCTGCTCGCTCCAGTGCCTTTGCATCGACGACCAGGATTGTGTTGTCATGGCCATTACCGATATTACGCAGCGTGAGGCGGCGCGCAATGCCTTGGTCGAGGCCAAAGAAAAAGCGGAAGATGTAGCCCAGTTTCGGTCGTCGGTACTTTCAAACATGACGCACGAAATGCGCACCCCACTCACAGTTATTTTAGGGTTTACGCCTACGCTGCGCGAAGCGGTCGATCCAAAATACCGCCGCTTTATTGACCTTATTGAGCGGAGCGGAAAGCGACTGCTCTTTACGCTCGACTCGCTGCTCGACCTGGCGCAGTTGGAAGCCGGAACGCTTACGCCCAACCCGGCTGTTCATTCGCTTACTGAACTGGTCCGGACGCACACGGCTGCTATGCGTGAGCAGGCGTGCGAAAAAGGGCTGGATACGCGGATTGAACCGCCCGACACGCCGCTGAGTGTGTATGTAGATGCTGACCTGCTCGAGCGCGTGCTGCACCACGTTCTCGACAATGCCATCAAGTTTACCGAGCATGGCGGCATCACCATTCACCTGGATGCCAATGCCGACGAGGCGGTAATTCGAGTCGCTGATACGGGTATGGGAATCGACCCAGCGTTTGTGCCACGGGCGTTTCAGGCGTTCACGCAAGAGAGCGAAGGCCTCGCGCGCACCCACCAGGGCAGCGGGCTTGGGCTCACCGTATGCAAGCACGTCATGGAACGCCTGCACGGATCCATCAATATCGATACTGCTAAAGGCAAGGGGAGCACCATTACACTTCGGCTGCCACAGAACGCTCCGTAACATGGAGATGCGTACCGCCCCTGAGGTGAGCGTCTGTAGGGCACCGACCCGTGCACCGACCTTGCGTAACGTGGAGGAAGTGTCAAGTACGAAAGGCAGCGTTGCGTATCATGGTAGACACTACCCCCGAGCGCTGAGGCCTCGCCCCCACTCTTTAACGGGAATGCGCAATAAAACGGCGGCGTGGCCCGTTCCTTGTAGTGCTTGCTTCCTGCACAGTCTCCTATTGACGCGACGGACGCAAGCTTATGCAACCAACCGATGAATCGCTGGTCGAGGCGTACCTGGAAGCGGGCGATGAACAGGCGTTTCGAACGCTGCTTGAACGCCGCCAAGACCAGATTTTTGGATACATTATGGGCATGGTGCACGACCGGGCCGTTGCCAATGACCTGTTTCAAGATACGTTTGAGCGGGTCATTAAGGCCATGAACGACCGCCGCGGCTCATACACACACCAGGGGCAGTGGCTCAGCTGGGTGATGCGCATTGCGCGCAATGCTACAATCGACCACCTGCGCAAGCAGAAAAAATGGTCGGATGTGTCGAGTGATGAGGATGACGGCCGCTCGTTCTGGGATACGCTGCAAAGCGACACGCCCAGTGCTGAGGCCGAACTACACCGCACCCAGCAGCGAGCCGTGCTCAACGAGCACATTCGACGCCTATCGCCCGAACAGCGCGAGGTGCTTTTGCTCCGCCAAGAAACCGACCTCACGTTCCGCGAGATTGCCGAGTTGACTGGGGTGTCCATTAACACCGCGTTGGGACGCATGCGTTATGCGCTCAAAAACCTGCGCGGTATGCTCGACGAGGTAGAGGTTGACCCGGAAGCCCTCATCGGCTCACTCGATGGGCCGACCTCGGCATAACTTCGATCGTTTAGCACATATCGTTCAGTACACATATCGTTCAGTATATGTTGCTGGCGCTTACACGCTCGACCCCGTTTCTCGGTTGGTGATCCCTTGCTCTTTGTGTTCTCCGAGTGTACGCCACACGCCCCCCTCTTCATATGAGCAACGATACCAACCGCCTTCTTCGCTACATGTACGGCGAACTCGACGACGCCGAGGATATTGAGCGTGCGCTTGCGCAGCAACCCGCGTTGTTCGAACAGTGGTTCGCCTTTCACGAAGTGAAAGAACAACTGGATGCGCAGCCGCCTGCACGCCCCGATGCCTCGGTGGTCGACGACCTGGTCGATCAGGCCGGTGCAGCAGCACAGGCCCAGACCGATCCGTCCAATGACATTCCCGAGGCTCCACTGCCAACCGCTCCGCCCTCTGGCCATGGCGACGGGGTGCCCTACAAGGGAGCCGATACCTGGTACACGGTAGCGGCCCCCTCGGCTCGTGATGAACGACCGGCAGCGCCCCAATCCGATGGTAAGACCGCTGCCAAGAAAGATCCTCCGGTCTCGCACCGTCCCCGCCGGGCGGGTGCTGCAACGCGCACGGCCATGCAAGCTGCACCGTGGGGCGTGGCCCTGATGGTGGCGGTCTTGCTCGTGATGAGTGGAGCGCCGAACACAACTGATCCGAATGGCACGGGCTATGAACCCATGGCCACCACTGCTTCTTCTGAACTGCCCGCCTGGGATGCCCCCGACCGCCGCGCGAATCTTCAACGTCAGGCAGCAGCGCTGAACGAACGCACGGCAGCCGCTACCGAGATCAACAGCCTGGCCGAAGGCTCGTCTGTTGCCTTCTCCACGACCCCGTAAAGCCGCGTCATCATGGAAGTGCTGGAAGCTAAAGCCGCCCGCTCTTGCGTGAGGCGGTGGATTCACCGATTGGGAATACTGCTCATTGCATTAAGTGCAGGAAGCGTTGCGTTGACGCTGACGTCCGACCAGGCGTGGGCGCAGCGCGGCTCCGAGCGCACGCTGCACATCCAAAACGACACCGTATATGTTGACGGGGCGGCTGTGCCTGACGACGAGTTGCCCCCAGAGCTTTCCCTCGACGGGGTGCAGATGCAGTACGAAGTGTATGGCATCGAAGCGCCTATGCTACAGATTCAAGGGCGTATCTACCGCCTTACCGAATCTACGCTGGAGCTGGTGGACTCGGCTCCCGATGCGCGCAATACCGATGCGCATGACACTGAGGCACGCAATGACCGCACGAATCCGGCTGCGGCATCCGACTATATGGCGATGCTTCAGGCGCAAAGTCAAGCCCTCTATGAGGCAGTGCAGCGCGAGTATGCGCTGGAACAGGAGGCTGAGCAGCGTGCCTATCGCATCCACGAACTGGAACCGGGTTCCGAGCGCGCCGCGCACCTGGATACGCTTCGCCAAACGGTAGCGCGCCTGTTCGACCTTAAGCAGGCCAACCGGAACCACGAAATTATGCAACTGGAAAAGCAGGTCGAGGCGATGCGCCAGCGGATGCAGGAGCGGGCTGTGCATCGCGAAGCCATGATTGAGCGCCGCATGCAGCAACTCGTAAATGCGTACAGTACCGAGGAACCGTAATCGAAGGCCCCCTCGCACGTGGACGCAAAATATTTGCGGGTAATTGGGGGCTGCTCCGGGCTGGCATAGCAACTCTATTGCCATGAAGCGTATACCAAAACGGTTGCCTCCGCAATCATTTAAATGTTTTCACGCGGCCTCACGAAAGTACGCTCCAACGAATATGAATAGCCGACCCTCTTCATTTTGCATGCGATTCGTAGGCCTGTGCCTGCTTGCTATTGGGGTGGCCGGATGCGAAGGCGCTACGCTAAGCGAGGAAGCCGCCTACGAGAACGAAGTGCTCCAGCATCGACTGGACCGGGACATGCGCATGCGCGATGCCGACCGCACGGTGCTCGATGGCGCTACCCGCCGCCGGTTTGATGGACTGCGCTACTATGCGGTCGATCCGGCGTATCGCTTCGAGGTCCCGCTGGAGCGCACTGACAAACGCGATACGCTGCGCGTAGAGCAGCACAAAGGGGAGCCTGTCGATAAAGTCATCATTGGCGAAGTTTCCATTCCGCTTGCGGATACAACCCAGCTGCTCGTCTTCCGCGAGCCCGGACTCGACGGCGAAGTGTGGATTCCCTTCCGCGATCCGACCAATGGAGACGAAACGTACCCTTCGGGACGGTATCTGAATGCACCGCTCCGCGACGATGATACTGTGGTGGTTGACTTCAACAAGGCGTTTAACCCATATTGCGATTACAATCCGGACTATGTGTGCCCGCTCCCGCCGCGCGAAAACACGGTGCCCGAGCCGATCGAAGTCGGTGAAAAGAAATCACGCTTGCATAGCTGACTTGCGCCGATACCGTTTATGACCGATATTCAGGGGCGGATACCGCAAAGAAAACGCGACACACGACTCCCATCCTAATCCTTCAAAAAAAGCCCATGATGCATTGCGTGTTGCAGTTGACGGATCGGCCGTACGTGTGGGTCGTGCTTCTGATGGCAATTGGTTTGGTCGGAGCAGCACCCGCTACGGCACAGATACAGATTCGGGATATGGAACTGGCCGAGCGCTCTGATGGAGAGGGCTACGTACTTCGCGTACAAGCCACAGAGCGCATTCAGGCGTTCTCGGTGCCCGAGCGCCCGAACGACGATGCTGTGGTAGAGTGGACGCTGTACGATGCCGCAATGGGCGAAGACGTAGACCTGCCCACCGGTGGTCCGATTACACGGGTTGAGACCGATACGGTCGATGGGCACTTTACACTGCGCCTCCACCTGAACGAAAATGAGGTGATCCGCACGGATGCGTATCGCGACGGAGCTTCCGACGACCTGCTGCTTAGCCTTAGGTCTGCAACACAAACAGCAGCGGGACAAATCGCAGACGATGCGGCCCGTTCGGCACGCGAGATTGCAGAGTCGGCCCGTGAGCGATGGCGCCTTGATACTATTGTGATCGATCCGGGGCATGGCGGTCAGGACCACGGCGCTACCGCCAATGGCGTGCGCGAAAAAAACATTGTCTTGGATGTGGCTCAAAAGCTGGGTGGCTACCTTGAAGAACATCTGGATGTGGAGGTGCTGTACACGCGCACCGATGATACCTTCATTGAACTGGAAGAACGAGGACGTTTTGCCAACGAGCACGGCGCCAAGCTCTTCATTT
Organism: Longimonas sp.; assembly: GCF_046498435.1. Lineage (NCBI taxonomy): Bacteria > Pseudomonadati > Rhodothermota > Rhodothermia > Rhodothermales > Salisaetaceae > Longimonas > Longimonas sp. The sequence goes on from NZ_JAWOAR010000262.1 coordinate 7,447, forward strand.
CGATTCATGCCAACTCGGCCGGATCAAGCCGCGCCTATGGCACTGAAACGTTCTTTCTGGGGCCTTCCAAAACCGAGTCGGCACGCCGCGTCATGGAGCGCGAAAACAGCGTAATTCGATATGAGGAGGATACCGACGTGTACGATGAGTACGACGACCAGGAGCTGGTGCGTGCTACGCTTACGCAGAGTGCCTACCTGCGCCAAAGTCAAGACCTGGCAGCGCAAATCGAGAATCAGTTTGCTGAACGCGTAAACCGGCGCAGCCGCGGCGTCAAGCAAGCGCCGTTCTATGTGCTGTGGGGCGCGTCGATGCCTGCCGTACTTGTGGAGATGGGCTTTTTGTCGAACGGCTCCGAAGCTAACTTTCTGTCCAGCGACCAGGGCCAAACCTACATGGCCAGTGCCATCTTTCGAGCTGTGCGCGACTACAAAGAGCAGTACGAACGCGGCATGATGCCGGTTGCTGGCGAGTAATACCAACTCCGCAGCTCCGTTGGGAATGGAGGGGGGGGGCATGAACGGATGGATGAAAACCATTCATTCGTCCATCGATTCATCCCAACACGAGGCAAAGGCTGACTGACAAAGTACATCCGGTGCGCTGATGAGAAACAATACCGCAATACTGCAACCGGATTTGATATACGTACAACTGGAACGGACAGCCGTCGCAGGCCGGAGACCATACGAATCCGCCTGTCCCCTGCGTTGCACCAACAGCTGATTAGGCTTCGTTCCGTATCCTTCGCTTAGCAGGGGCTGAACGGGTGTACCTACCAGCCACCACCCTGAAAAATATCCTTCCTGGGGCGAACAGTCTCCTGTTCATCCTGCTTCTACGTACCTATTTGGACTCTTATGATGCATTTTTCCTACCGTCCTCTTGGCATGCTTCTCGTTGTAGCTCTGCTGCTGGTGGGGTGCGATGATACCGGCACAGAAGGCGATACCATCATCATCGGATCTGATGCCGATCCGGTCGAGTTCGAGTTTGAATTCGAGCCGTTTAGTGCCGATGATGTGTCCAGTGAAGGCACCATTACGCTATGAGAATATTCCTAATCAATATCCTTCTAACGAGAATGAAAGGGATGATCAATTATATGCTGAAATTGAAAGAAAATCAAGAGAATATAATCAAAGGGCTGGTAAAGAAATTTTCCCACCAATGAATCATGTTCAAAATAATCAACAACAAGTTAACCCAAATCAACAAATGCAGGGAGATTTCCAAACAAATGTTGTTACTGTTTTAGAAAATTATTTTGGTGATAATTTTGCTGATACCATTAGAGATGTTATTGTTGAAATATATACAAATGATAAAATGAAACAAGGAATAATAAATAATAAAAATACTGTCAAAGAAATTGTTATTGA